>JAGBJO010000053.1 GCA_017934425.1 Ruminococcus sp. | reverse complement strand
TTTTCCCCTCTGGACTCCCCTTTCCTGAACCCCCTTTTTCCCCACCTTTGCCGATTTTTACCGGCAAGTTTTCCGGATACCCAAGAGAGTGCAGACCCTTACCAGCCTGTCGCCGGAAATAATTCCGGCGCATGGCTTTCTTCGGAAACCGGCAGTTTTCCATTGTATATCAGAAAATGCTTCACAAAAAGTAAATGCTGTTGCCGTGTAAATAATACATAATTAATGTATTTGCCGTACACACCGCCGCTGCTGAGATGTGTAAAAAAAGACCGCCGGGAGATCCCAGCGGTCCGTGGTATTCGTTTTGTGTGAATTACTCAGCAGAAGGAGCGCCAACAGGACATACACCTGCACAAGCACCGCACTCTACGCAAGCATCAGCGTCGATAACGTACTTGCCGTCACCCTCTGAAATTGCGCTTACAGGACATTCTGCTGCACAAGCGCCGCAGCTTACACAATCGTCTGAAATTACATATGCCATAATTAAGTACCTCCGTGGTATAATTCGGGTAAGCTCCCGTTAATGTAATTGTACCATATTTGACGAAAAAATCAAGGGTTTTTAGTTAGTGATAGCTTACTAATTCCACGGTATATGGCGGTAATCAGCCATGTGTAAAAGCATGGCATGAAAATTTGTAGGAAGTAACTAATCCAAAAAGACTGATTACAATTTGTTAAATAATAACTAAAACACTTGACAAGGTGCAAGTTAATATAGTATAATGTTAGCAACAAAAGTGCGGCTGTTCCTCTCATCTAATCAGCCGCCGAAAGGAGTTTTTAATTATGAAGAAAATGAAAAGAGTCCTTGCTGGACTTATCGCTGTCTCTGCGGTAATGTCAAGCGCTGTTTCCTGTAGCAATTCAGGCGGAAGTTCCTCAGAAACCATTTCCTCTGAGTCCAACGAGCATTACAAGGAGACTGATGAATTCGCCCTGGATATCGACGAAAGCGAAAAGGAAGATCTCAAGAGCGATGTGGATATCAGCGGTCAGACTATCACCTGGCTGGCTGACTACGACCTGAACCCCACCAACAACAATGACCGTTCCGTTGCCCTCTCCCTCTTTGAAGACGTTTACGGCGGCAAGGTGGAGTATGTATACGCTGACTCAAATGAGAAATTCTCCGTTCTCGCAAGCAAGCTCAATGCCGGCGACCCTGTGGATATGTTCCCCTATGAGTGGGACGCTGTTCCTAACGGCGTTGTCAAGGGACAGTATGAGTCTCTCGATCCCTACTTCGACATCATGGGCGTTAATGACGGTCTGTGGGACGATATGGAGGACGTTATCGATATGTTCGAGTATGACGGTCAGCACTACGTTGTACCTTATACAATTTCCGATCCCCTGCTCATCACCTATAGCCGCAAGCTTATGGAAGCTGAAGGTCTGGACGATCCTTATGAACTGTACCTCGACGGCGAGTGGGACTGGGACGCTTTCATGAGCATGATGGAGTCATTCGTTTCCGGCGCTGCTGACGGTCAGACAAGATACGGTATCAACGGCTGGTTCGGTCAGGCTGTAGTACAGTCAACAGGTCATACCATCGTAAACTACGACGGCGAGAAGTTCACCAACAATATCGACGACCCTGAGATCGAAAAGGCAGAACTGCTGCTTCAGGATATCGCTCATAAGCACCTTTACTTCCCGGATTGGGTAGGCTGCTTCAACGACGATCAGTCTACACTGTTCTTCGCAATGGCTGACTGGGCTCTGGGTACTTCAAACGCAAAGAACCCTGATGCTGACCTGATGATCGTTCCTTTCCCGAAGGCTCCCGATGCTGATGAAAACTACCTGTGCTGCAACTTCGGTGCTAAAATGCTCATCAAGAACTCCCAGCACGGCGAGGCTGTAGCTACATACCTCAAGTGCGAGAGACTTGCAGCTACCGGCGAGGAGTATCAGGAACTTGCAAAGCAGAAGGCTCTCGTTGTTGAGAAGACCGCTGCCGGCGTTGTAAAGAGCTTCGTTACCGAGGAGCAGTACGACGCTTTGAGAAGCTACCTCGACCCCGATAACGTAACTCCTATGTTCGACTTCGGCTACGGCATGGGCAGCAGAATGTACGGCGACGGCGAGTATACCTATGAAACAAGAGGTGTCATGAACAACCTCTCCGAGGCTCTCCTTAATGGCGACGCTCCCACTGATTCATGGGCTTCTATCCGTGACGCATGGACAGGAGTAGTTTCCGAGGAAGTTGAGAGATTCAACAAGTAATGTATTCCTGATTTTTTGAAGAATTTTCTCAAGAAAATTGTCCTCCATATTTCTCTTGTTTAATGTTTTTGATTAGATATCTTATGTGCTATAAAGTACTGAGATTGTAATAAGGTGATTTTGATAATGATTAAATTTACACTTGCTTCAAATATTATCATATTAATTATTGTTATTATTGTTTTGTCGGCTTTTATAGCAATTATCATTGACCGCAACAAAGTAAAGTATGATTTTCCTAAAATAAAAATTAAAATTGATATATCAGGTCGTCGCAAACCGTCTTATGAAGAATGCATAGACCAATGGATTATAGAAAATCATAGGATAAAATATACAGATATGTTTATGCGGGTTCTGAATTCATGGGATAATAATTGGAAAGAATATCTGGAAAAAACATAAAGGTGAAGTATATGAGGAAATGCGGCGTAAGATTGTCGATGCAAATTATACAATGTTTGAGTTCTATTTCATAAGGAATCAAACCCGATATAAACAAGAGAATTATCAAAAAACAGCTTATACAGTTGAAAATATTGAAAAAATCATTGCTTGTACTTTGAATAACATGGTCAAGATTAATGATGAGCTTAATGATATTAATTATGAAACCACCAGAGAAAAATATTTTGCTAAAAATCAACGCAAATTAATGACAAAAGAACTACGGCGCAAGATTATGGAGCGAGATAACTATACCTGTCAAAAATGCGGTAAATATATGCCGGACGAGGTTGGACTTCAAGTTGACCATATTGTAGCTATAAAAAATGGTGGCAAAACTGTGGAAAGCAATCTTCAGGTGCTTTGTGATAAATGCAATTTGAGTAAAGGCGCAAAGGAACAAAGTTAGTGGATGATTTAAAAAGTTGAGAGATTCAACAAGTAATCAAGCTATATTGGGGGAAACCTGCAAGCCGGGTTTCCCTCATTTGATTTTGAAGCGGTTAACTGATGCAAATTCAAGACCCGGCTTTGTTTAAAAATTACAAAAATAGGAATAATATTAAGTAAAAGTGCTAAAATTGAATTAAAATGCGTGACAATTGAATATATATGTGTTATAATATATGAGTAGAATTTTATCTGTTCGGAAGTTTTAGCGAAAAGGAAGGATTTAAATGGACAACAATACTCCGCAGAGACCAAGAAAAAGAGTTTCTAGAAAGGTTCTGCGCCGCAGACAAATGACTGCACTGGGCGTTATTGCATTCCTTGTACTGATGCTTATTATTCTCATCGCCAAGGGCTGCTCAAAAAGTGAACCTGGAGAAAACGAATCTGCTGCAACTACTACAACCACTGTAACTACTACCGTAGAAATAACACCCGCTGTTACTACACAAGCTGCTACTGAGGCTGAGACTACCACAACTGCTGTGGAAAATCCCGCTGCTGCAAAGGTACAGCTTTCAAAGCGTGAGATGTACCTGGATATCGGCGAGACTGACGTTTCCATTATTTCTGCTTACCCCAGCGGTTCGTCTGAGGCTAACGAGGTATGGAAGTCAAGCGATGAAAAGATAGCTACCGTTAACGATATGGGCTATGTAACTGCCGTTTCACCCGGTGAGTGCTATATCATACTGAGCTTTGACAATAATCCCGGCGTGGAGATCGAGATAAAAGTCTCCGTTGCCGACAATGGCGCTACACTGACAGCCGGCTCCGGCACAGGAAGCGGCGCTGACGATACTTCCACAACCGTATCCGAGGAAGATACCACCGAAACAGAGGGCGTATCCTCCGAGGGCACTCCCAGTGAAGGCAGCGTTGTGGGACTCAGCAACTAAATACATACTATGCCGTCCTGGTGATCCGGGGCGGCATTTCTTTTCCGTATTATTTGTAAACATAAGGCAACACCACACAGAGATTGCGGCGCAGATACGCAGTCAGACGGTCTTTGTGCGGTGTTGCCATAATTACAGTATAGAGACATTCCCGTTACAATCAGCCTTTATCCTTGATTTCCACTGCTTCATGTGATATAATAAACTCAATAAACTTATCACCGGAAGGAGTGACACATATGAGCAATATCAAAAGTAAACTGAGAACCGCTACAGTACTTTCAATACTGGCTGTTTGCGTGGGACTGGGCGGTTATTACGCCTACAACGTGGTGACTACATACAACAGCGGTCACAGCATCGAAACCGACAAGACCGCTAACGTCAATGTTATGCTGACCCGTCCGGAGGGCTGGCAGAAGATAACCACCAGCACAATACACCTGACTAAGGAGGACTTCTCCCAGATAGACGGTTCTACCGCTACTATCCCCATTACCGCTGAACTGGCAAGGCAGTTCTGCGATGCTTCCGACGAGGACATAGACTCCTACATCGACCACAATACCACCCACTACGCCTACATGAACCTTATCAATACCTCAGACCCGCATACCACCACCGAGAAAATGAAAAAGCTCATATTCGTTACAGAACCTTCCCAGGAGGAACGGGATTACGCCGCCAGCAAGGGCGTAAGCCTGGAGATAGACCCTGTCGCAAAGGACGGATTCGTTTTCATCACCCACAAGGATAACCCCGTTACCAACCTGACTACCGAGCAAATACAGGGCATCTACAGCGGTGAGATAACTAACTGGAAGGAAGTTGGCGGAAATGATGCGGAAATAGTTGCCTATCAGCGTGAACCCAATTCCGGAAGCCAGACCGCTATGGAGAATATGGTCATGAAGGATAAGCCCCTTGTAGCTATGGAGGGCTACCGTATCGTCGAGGGTATGGGGCATCTGATAGAAGTTATTGCCGAGTACGAAAACCGTGAAAACAGCATCGGCTACACCTATTACTACTACATCAACAACCTCTACCGCAATGACGATATAAAGGTACTCAACATCGACGGAGTTTTCCCGGATAACGAGAACCTTATAAACGGTTCTTACCCCTATACTACCGCTTACTACGCCGTTATGCAGGAGAATACCACCGGTCGTTACAATGATCTTCGTAACTACCTGCTCTCCGACGAGGGTCAGCAGATAATAAAGCTTGCCGGATACTGCCCTGTGAGGGAGGTGGACTGATATGAACCTGTGCGCCGAAGAAGAACGTGCCTTGCGTCAGTCTATTTGTATTCTGCTGGCAGTGGAAGCGCTGCTGATATGCCTTGTATGCCTGAATCTTAACAGTGACGACGAAACCCGCCTTTACTATCACGCACTAACTGCCGAAAGCTTCCTCAGAAGCAACCTTATAATCGGCATGATACCCGTGGGGGCTACCCTGCTCTCCTACTTCTCAAAGGTAATTTTCATAGTCTATGAGTTCATTCACTTTCTCATAGGCGTTGCTCTGGCGATAATCGCCCTTTTGTCGCTGAATCCTGCAATTATCATGGTCGGTGTGATCCTTGTACTTATCTTCTGCTCACCGTTCATGCACTACATCAGAGTAAAGCCAAAGTGGAATATCCCGGCGGAGGGCGATCAGCCTGCGGAAGAAAACAGCGGAAACGCCAACAAACCGTCTTGACAGATACGCCGCAAGTGTGGTATAATGTCTGTATCTGCATTATGAAAACATGGAGGAATCCCAGAATGAAAAATACAAGGATAGCCGCTTTCTTAATGGCGGCTGCTATGGCACTCTCTGCCGCAAGCTGTACAGGCTCAAGAAGCAATCCCAGCACTGAGACTTCTGCAAACAATGTCGAGATCGCCACGACCACCGAGAAGGAGATCGAGGTCAAGATGAACGAGGAGGCTGATGAGCATGATACCATTTTCAAGCTCAATTCAGTCATCGACTGCGGTGAACGTACAGACAAGAACGAGGCTTATATCTTCCTGAACGTCACCATCAAGAACTCCTCAGACACCGACTATAACCTCAATGCACTGAATAACTTCATCATCATTCTCCCTGACGGCTCAGAGACTCACTTCAATATCAGAACTCAGATCTACGCTCAGAACAACTTCTCCGACCTCTATCAGGAGAACCCCATCATCGTTCCTGCACACGGCGAGTTTACAGGATATGTAGGCGGCTATCTGGTTGACCAGAGCATCAGAGACTTCACCGTTTGCTTCTACCCCACCAGAAACGATGCTTACGACAAGAGCAGCGTAGTAAAGTGCGACATCACATCAAACGACATTCTGCCCATGCCTGACGAACTGAAAAAGTGATCATTTATGAGAACTTTTATGCACAAATCTTATTAAGACAATTTCTGAGAACGCCTTAGCAATATGGCGTTCTCTTTTTTTATGCTGAAAACTATGTATGCGGTCGCAAGATAGGCGATCCCTCCGGCTGATATAGCGAAAATAAGCGACCACAAAAGCGGAAGTCCTCCCCTTTCCGCAAGGCTGTACGCCAGGTACGCCCCTCCGCCGCACATTCCTCCGGCGTAAAGCACCGCCAGAAACGGCGTAAATTTCGGGCGAAGTCCCGATGCTCTGCAATATACTGCCGCCGCTGCAAAAAGTATAACTGCAAAGCTTATGGTCGTGGAAACCGCCGCCCCGGTCAGCCCCATTTCCGGGATAAGCAGAACATTTCCAACAAGCTTGACTAACGTTCCTGCTGCCGTTATTTTCAGCGGTGCTGAGGCTCTGCCTATGCCTTGCAGCATGGCAAACAGCGGATAGCTCAGGCACAGGCAGACCATTCCGGGCATAAGCCATGTAAGCGGCATCACGCACAGTTCCGCTTCATCATGCTGCTCCGGGAAAAGCAGCATAACTACCGGTCTTGCCAGCACTCCCAGCCCGACTGCCGCCGGAACTGCTATAGCTGCCGCTGTCACAAGCCCGTGTAAACTGCTCCGGGAAAGCCCCTCCCTGTCGCCTTTTTCCCATGCCTCGGTTATGGGCGGAAGTATCCCCTTTCCAAGCATATTCGTCACCGACGGCACTAAGTTGAATACCGTCAAAGCGATACCAGCGTATGAGCCGTACATGAACCGGGGGACTTCCTCCGCCGTAACTCCTGGAATATGAGGCGCAGTCCTGCCGGAAAGCTGCATGATAGTCCACATATCAATAATCGCCGTCAGATTCGTCACCAGCGCATTTATCCCCAGCGGCAGCGCCGTCCGGAAAAGTTCACTGGCAATGCTCCGCCGTCTTTCAAGGTGGCGCTCGCCGGAGATATTCCCCTCATGCCTGACAAATGCCCTGCGTACCATGAAGTATACCACCGCACTGGCAGAGGAAAGCGTCACGCCAAGTATTCCCGCTGCCGCCGACAGCGCTCGCATATCGGTTATACCGGGGGAATACCTTACCAGCCCACCGGCGTTTCGGCTGACGTAAAAAGCAAGCGCCAGACCTGCCGCCGCCTTGACTGCCCCTTCAACGGTCTGGGAAACTGCCGTGGGATACATATTGCTCTGCCCCTCACAGCAGCCACGTTCCACCGCTGTTATACAGCCGAAGAACACTGAAGGCGCTATCATCGCTATAGCTATAGCCGCCTGCGTGTCGCCGGTAGACATTCTGCTCAGCGGCGCTGAAAACAGCCATATCCCCAGCGCTCCCAGAAGTCCTGCCGCCGAAAATATCCCCAGAGCCACACGCCTTATCCTGGCGGCGTTTGCGTACATTCCCAGCGCACAGCTTCGGGCGGTCATTCTCGCACAGGCAGAGGAAAGCCCTGAAACTGTAAGAGCGTACACCGGCATGAAGATACTGTAAGCGGCGCTGAAATAGCTCATTCCCACGCCGCCCAGGATATTGGTCAGCGGTATCCGGAATACAGCACCCAGTCCCTTGGCAATGACAGCCGATGCCATAAGTATAAACGACCCCTTCAGGAAATTCTGCTTCTTCATACCAAGACACGCTCCTTTCACCCCATTTTATGCGGCAAGTTCCTTAAATATGTAAACGCAGGCAGCAGCATAATCGAACATTGCTTATTATGCATTATGCATTAAAATGGGCGTTACAACTTTTTTGCTCTGATACTTGCTTTTTCTGTGGATATGTGCTATAATATAAATTGGCTTATCAAAAGCTGTTTTTGTGACATTTTTGTACCACGCTTTATGTGTGGACTATATCATTACTGAAAGGCTGGTCATAATGGAATATAAATTTTCCGATAAAGTCAGCGGACTGAAAGCTTCTGCTGTCCGTGAGATACTGAAATTCACCGCCGACCCTGAAGTAATTTCTTTCGCTGCCGGAAATCCTGCTCCGGAAGCTTTCCCAAAGGAGCGTATCGCTGAGATCTCCGCTGAGCTGCTCAGAGACGACCCTATCCTTGCGCTTCAGTACAGCGTTACAGAGGGTTATACTCCCCTGCGTGAGTTCCTCAAGGGCTGGCTGAGCGAAAAGAACTGCTTCCACCCCGAATTCGACGACCTGATCGTTACATCTGGCGGTCAGCAGGCTAATGAGCTTTCCTGTAAGGTTCTGCTCAACGAGGGCGACACCCTCCTGTGCGAATCTCCCTCTTTCATCGGTTCGCTCAATGCTTTCCGTTCCTACAATGTTAACCTTGTAGGCGTGGATATGGAGGACGACGGTATTGATCTTAACAAGCTGGAGGACGCTCTGAAAACTCAGCCCAATGTCAAGATACTCTACCTTATCCCCAACTTCCAGAACCCTACCGGCAGAACTATGTCTCTGGAAAAGCGTAAGGCTGTTTACGAACTCGCCTGCCGCTACGACTTCATTATCCTTGAGGACGACCCCTACGGCGAACTGAGATTCGCCGGCGAGAATATCCCCTCTATCAAGAGCCTGGATACCGAGGGCAGAGTTATCTACTCCTCCACATTCTCCAAGATCATCTCCTCCGGATTTAGAACAGGTTTCGTTTCCGCTCCTGCTCCTATTATCCAGAAGATAGTTGTCTGCAAGCAGGTATCAGACGTTCACTCAAATATCTGGGCACAGGTAGTTTCCCACCGCTTCATGACAACTGTTGACCGTCAGGCTCACTTCCAGAAACTCCGTGACATCTACCGCAAGAAGTGCGACCTGATGTGCAGCTATATCGACGAGGGCTTCTCCAAGAAGATAAGCTACATCAAGCCCCAGGGCGGTCTGTTCATCTGGTGCAACCTGCCTGAGGACTGCGATATGAACGCTTTCTGCACTAAGGCTGTTCAGGACTACAAGGTAGCAGTCGTTCCCGGAAACGCTTTCAACATCAAAGAGAGCGACGTAAGCCACTCTATCCGCCTCAACTACTCTACTCCCACTAACGAGCAGATAGAAAAGGGTATGGACATTCTTGCAAAAATGACACGAGAAATGCTTGATTAATTATATATACGAAAGGACTAATCACTATGCCAACTAATGACAGATATCCCGTTACACAGAAATACCTGATGACAAGAGGTCAGGCTATCAACTTCCCTGCTAAGTTCTTCAATATGAACTTCAAGAAGAACGAAGTTTACGGCGTTGTTATCGACATTCCTATGCCCAGCAACGTGCTGACTACTATGGTATGTTTCGTAAACGGCGCTGCTAACCTTTACTTCAATAACGGCAACGAGTACACCGGCGCTTCTCAGAAGTACAGAAACGTTGTACAGGCTGCTCATAACCTGGTTGTTTCCGCTAATGCTATGCTGCCTAAGTGCGAGAAGATCACTTCCTACGATATCCCCAAGGGCAGAACTCACTACGCTTTCCTGCTCACTAAGAACGGCGTTTACAAGATGGAGTTCGCTCCCGGTCTTATCCCCGAAGATCAGCCTGAAAAGCGTTCATTCTACGTTCTCTACCAGCGTGTTCTCGGCGAACTTCGCCACAGCCAGCTTCTCGACGTTGCTGAAGCAAGAAAGAACCGTTCCAAGTGAGAAGGTGACTGAATGGAAGATAAAAAACTCGTTTTCAGCGCTATCCAGCCCACCGGCACTTTCACCCTCGGCAACTATATCGGTGCAGTAAGAAACTGGAGCCCTCTCCAGGACGAATATAACTGCCTCTACTGCGTTGCTGATATGCACGCTATAACCGTTAAGCAGGACCCAACTAAGCTCCGCCAGAATTCCCTGGCTGCTTATGCTCTCCTTATCGCCTGCGGTATCGACCCCAAGAAGTCCATACTCTTTATCCAGAGCCATGTGCCTACCCATGCTCTCCTTAACTGGGTACTGTGCTGCAACACCCAGTTCGGTGAACTGAGCCGCATGACACAGTTCAAGGATAAGAGCCAGCGTCACCCTGACGATATCAATGCTGGTCTGTTTACTTATCCCTCACTTATGGCTGCTGATATCCTCGCTTACAATGCAGACTTTGTACCTGTAGGCGTTGACCAGAAACAGCATCTTGAACTTACAAGAGACATCGCTCAGAGATTCAACCAGCGCTACGGCGACTTCTTCACTCTCCCTGAGCCGCTGATATTTGAGGTGGGCGCTAAGATAATGTCTCTGCAAGACCCCACAAAGAAGATGTCCAAATCCGACGAGAACCCCAACGCCTGCATTCTTATCCTGGACGATAAGGATACCATTATCCGCAAGTTCAAGCGTGCTGTTACCGACAGCGAGGCTGTTGTGGCTTACCGTGAGGGCAAGGACGGTATCAATAACCTTATGTCAATATACTCCGCCGTTACCGGCAAGGACTACGCCTCTATCGAGTCAGAGTTCGCCGGCAAGGGCTACGGCGACTTCAAGCTCGCTGTTGGTGAGGCTGTTGCGGATAACCTCGCTCCTATCAGGACTGAGTTTGACAGACTTATGGCTGATAAGGCTTACCTGAAGGAACTGTACACCGAAGGCGCTCAGAAGGCTTTCCGTATCTCTAACAAGATAGTATCAAAGGTATACCACAAGGTAGGTTTTGTTGACAGATAAAACGTATTCTCCGGTATTTTGCGCCGGAAATACATTTATCATAGTTATTTCCCACAAATCATAGTGCAATAGTACGCCTGTTTGCGTTATTTTTACAAATTTGTAAAAAGGTATTGCATTTTTGTGGATTTTAAGGTATTATAAAAGGAGTGCTTTTTCCTATGGTTGAATATCAGCAGAAAGATCATTATACTATAAGCGACCTTCTCGATATTGTCAGACTTCTCCGTGGCGAGGGCGGCTGTCCCTGGGACAGAGAACAGACCCACGAGTCTATCCGCAAGGATTTTATCGAGGAGACTTTTGAAGCAGTAGAGGCTATCGACCTTAATGATACTGCCCTCCTTCGTGAGGAACTGGGCGATGTACTGCTTCAGGTCGTTTTCCATTGCAGGATCGAGGAGGAGCAAGGTTCGTTCCGATTCGATGATATCTGCGACGGTATCTGCAAAAAGCTGATTATCCGCCACCCCCACGTTTTCGGACAGGTCAAGGCTGATACCACTGACCAGGTGCTTGAGAACTGGGATTCTATCAAGATGAAGACCAAGGGACAGGAAACTTATACCGATACCCTTAAAAGTGTTGCCAAGCCTCTCCCTGCACTCATGAGAGCGCAGAAAGTCGGCGACAGGGCAAGACGTGCGGGAATGGATTTTCGCTGCGCTGAGGACGCTGTAGCTTGTATCGCTGCGGAAAAAGCTGAGCTTGATGCCGCTATCGCTGCTAATGACCAGGAGAATATCCAGGAGGAAATGGGCGACCTTTTGTTCTCCTGCGTAAACGCTTCACGTCACCTGGGCTTAGATGCAGAATTCGCATTGAGTAAGGCTACAGATAAGTTTATCAGTCGCTTCGCTGCCACAGAGGAACTTGTTTCCGCTGAGGGCAAAGATATGAAGGGTATGGATATAGACCAGCTTGATGTTTACTGGGACAAAGCTAAAAATTTAACAAATTTGGAGGAAATGAAAAATGACTAAGACTGAACTCATCGGCTCTATCGCTGAAAAGGCTAATTGCACAAAGAAGGACGCTCAGGCTGCTCTGGAGGCTACACTGGCAGCTATCGAGGAAGCTCTCGTAAGCGGCGAGAAGGTTTCCATCACAGGCTTCGGCACATTCGAGGTTCGTGAGAGAGGCGAGAAGGTTGCTATCAACCCCAGAACTAAGGAAAAGATGATCTGCCCTCCCAGCAAGGCACCTGCTTTCAAGGCTGGTAAGGCTCTCAAGGAAGCTGTAAACAAGTAATTACCGCACACTTATGGGGACTGGCAGCCGTCAGTCCCCTTTTTATTAAGGAGTATTTATGAGACTTGACAAATACCTCAAAGTTACACGTCTTATCAAACGCAGGACTGTTGCGAACGATGCCTGCGACGCTGAAAAGATCGTAGTAAATGGAAAAGTCGCCCGTGCTTCATATGACGTGAAGGTAGGCGACGTTATCGAGATAAATATGGGCGCTCATCCGCTGAAAGTCAAGGTACTCAGCGTCAGCGAGTACGCTACTAAGGAGAACGCCGCTGATAATTACCAGGTTATCGAATGAAAAAAGGCACACGGAAATCAACCGTGTGCCTTTTGTATTACTTGGTATTATGAATATCCCACCGGAATGTGGCTGCAAGCTTTGAAGCCTTGGTAGTATCAAGCATATTGTTATACTCCAGCTTAGTAAGGTCGAGATAACGGTAATTAGTCTTCTCCTCCTTGCTTACGCCTCCGAACAGTCCCTTTATCTTGGAAGATATAGAGCCGCTGGGAGTCTTCTGAAGAACCGCACCTAAGTGGTGTTTCTCACGCATGAAGCTGATAATGTCAGCCGCAGTAGTAAGCTGCTTGTCGCCTATATTATAAGTGCCGGCATACTTCATATCGTCTGCATTAAGAACAAAGCAGAGGATAAAGTCAACCAGATTATGAACACAACAAAGCTGGAAACCATACTGCCCCTTTCCGTAAACGAACTTTCCGCCGTCTCTTGGATCGGTGATCTTTGCCATAAGATTCTCGGTATAGTTAAGGGTATACACCGGTGCATACCTTACGATACAGCCCATAACATCGGTATGATGCTTCAGTTCAGTGACAAAAGCCTTTTCAGACTCATATTTCATGATAGAGTAATTGGTCTTTGTCTTGATGTCGTCCTCCTCACGGATAGGCTCACGGGTATTCGGGAAATCGTACACCTGATCGGTACTGAGGAGTACTGCCTTTTTGACATTTTCAGTCAGGGCATAACGATAGATGAATTTATCGACCTGTTTTGATTCTGTGATCTGAGCCTCGGTAATTATAGGACCAAGGTCATTATCAACAGTGCAGGCAGCGTGAATGAACACATCTATCTTGTTGTTTTCCAATATCTCACTGAGGGTAGCCTTATCTGTCGGCTGACACTGTACAAAAGTGTAGCGTAATTTACCCTCGTTATAATCGGAAGGTTCTCTGTCCACAGCAATGACTGTACATCCCTTTTTCAGGAGTCCGGAACAGATATATCTGCCGATAATGCCGCATCCGCCAGTAACAAGAACAGTCTGCATAAATCAATACCCTCCTTTCTATCAACTAACTTTCATAAGATAATTATATCATATTCCAGAGGGATTTGCAATAGTTTTTGTTGACGTTAGCAAAAATTAACTAATATTAAATCAGAAATTGCTTATATATTAACTTTATAAGCTATTTTCCGTCATTTCCTTACTGTACTGTATTCGCAACAGGATTGGAGTTTACCTCCTCAAGGTAGGTATCCAGGGTAGCGTAGATAGCGTCGTAAGTCTCGTTCCAGGGAGTACCTCTTGAAGCCGCTCTGAGCTGGTTATCCAGAAGGTCAGCGCAGTCAGTGGATACACCTGTAGAAAGGTCATAAGCGGGATTCTCGTCAGCAAGACGCTGCATCTCGTCCTTCATTGCGATCATTTCATCAGTCCAGCCGTAGTCATCAAGGAACTGCTGGTCAGCAACTTCCTTAGTGCCTTCGTCCATAATAGCAAATCTCTTGCAGTCAAGGAACTTAGCCACGCCCTCAGGGTTCTGACCGCCCTTGACCATTGTGTAGGCTTCCATACCTACAGGAATATAGTACTCATCAGCCTCAGGATCCTTAGGCATAGGAACGAAGAATGCGTCCTCGCCGAACTGTCCCTTCCAGTCCTCAGGCTTGGTGTAAAATGTATACAGACCAACAGGGTAGAACAGCACCTTGCCTTCGCCGACGAACTCAGGGTGAGCAGTCCAGCCGTAGTCGCCAACGCCGATAGCGATGCAGCCTGTTGTATTCAGCTCATACAGCCAGTTCTGCACTCTCTCGAAAGCAGGCTTGCCGATATTGCTTACAAGCTTGCCGTCCTCGATAGTAACAGCAGGGCAGCCTGTAGTTTCCATAAGAGCGAACTCAAACCACCAGCCGTCGATACCGTAGTGCTGCTTATCAACATCAACGAAACTCTGGAGCATATCCTGGAAAGCGTTCCAATCCCACTCGCCGTCCTCATAGAGTTCAGCCGGGTCAGTCAGACCTGCTTCCTGGATAGTCTTTCTGTTGTAAACGCAGGCAACCTTATCTCCTGTAGACTGTGTAACTACGCAGTAGTGCTTGCCGTCCCAGATAAGCTGGTCATTAACGTCCTTAACGTCCTCCCAGAGTGGTGACTCGAAGTCGATATAGTCATCAACAGGTGTGAACATACCTCTTACAGCGCCCTTGGGGAAAGCGTCCATATCACCGGCATAGAAGAAGTCGATACCCTCGCCGCTGTTGATAGACTCAGCCAGCTTTTCGTATCTTGCACTCCAGTCAACAGCGTGATACTCGATAACGCCGCCGTACTTTTCCTCAAAAGCTACCAGTTCGGTAGGCTTATTTTTACCGGAGGCATCAGGGTTGATATCCCAGTTAGCCATCCATTTTATGGTCTTGTTCTCCAGTTCACCTGTGAGAAGTTCAGAGTTATTTACACGGTCGCTGACAGTATTTCTGACCTCAGAATCAACATCAACATTGGCGTACTCGTTTTCACTTGAGGAGGAGTTGGAAGCACCTCCGCATGAAGCCAGAGCCAAAGCAGAAACGGACAGAAGCAGCGCAGAAATGAAAGCTTTAGTCTTGAACATTTTCGTAACTCCTTATATATTATTTACTGCTAACAAAGAGGACGTAGCAGTATTAATTTGTACATTTTCTTTATTATAACATTTTTCAATGGTTGGTGTCAATGTTCAAATTTCATATAAATATAGCACAATAATTGTAACAATGCAATAGTATTTTAAGCTTGTTTATAAATTGTTAAAGCAGCACCGCACAAAGCCATAAAATGGTCTTTATGCGGTGCTGCATCAGTCACTTTTTTCCACAGCCGCCATTATGACGGAACTGGCATCTGTCTGCCATATTACAGCTTGCACAGCCGGATTTTCCTTCCAGGTGAAGCGGCTGATCGGAAATGCCGATTATAGCCGTCACGGACTTCGAGGGGATAAGCAGGCAGCTTTCCGTGACCGTCAGCCCGATACGGCGCTGAGCGTTGAGCATGGTCAGAAGCGGCTTCTGGACAGTTATGGGCAGGTCGCCGTAACCTGGGCTGAATCGCCATGTACGGTAGGGAGCGCTTACCGTGGAGAATATCTCCTCCTCCGCCTTGTTGCATACCTGCTCAATAGCTGCGCTGCAAAGGCAGTCAACTGCCAGCGCCTCTGCCATATTCCGCACCTCCGCCTGACGTATCAGCTTATCTGCCTCGCCGGAAACCGTAGCAGCAAATGCGACTGCCCTTGTGCAGCCCTGCAAATGCCGGCGGATATCCTCACCTGTCAGCGGAACGGTCATTCCTGACAGCCATACGCCCTCGTCAGTGACTTTCACGGCTGTTTCCCGGTAGACGTAATTGGGGCGGAGTTTTTTCCTTACCTCCTCCTCACACCTGTCCAGTATCTCAGAAATGTTTTCATCTGGCGAACCTTTCACGCCCATATACCTTGCCGCCTCTGATTTGGATATGGGACATAGGGAGATCATGCGTTGATAATCCCCTGAACAGCCTCGCTGATCTTACGGGCAACGTAGGGGTTATTCATGGTGTACAGGTGGATTCCGTCAACTCCGCTTGCCACAAGGTCAACTATCTGGTTGATTGCATAAGCAATACCAGCATCACGGAGGGCTTCAGGATTATGCTCATAGCGCTGCATGATCTTTACAAACTTTCTGGGCAGACTTGCGCCGCAGGTAGTGACCATGCGCTCGATCTGGTTCTTGTTTACTACCGGCATTATACCCGCCTCCACAGGAACGTTGATACCAGCAGCCCTTGCCTTGTCCATGAAGCTGTAGAAGCTGTCGTTATCGAAGAAAAGCTGGGAAATAAGATGGTCTGCACCAGCGTCAACCTTTATTTTCAGGTTAGCGATATCCTCGTCGATAGAGTCGCAGTCCGGGTGGCACTCAGGATAGCAAGCGCCGGCAATGTCGAAGCTACCCTGCGTTTTGATGAATCTGATGAGGTCGCTTGCATGGGCGAACTCCTTCTTAGGCGGAATATCGGGGTTTATGTCGCCTCTGAGTGCGAGAACGTTCTCGATGCCGTTTGCTTTCATCTGGTCAAGAACAGCGCTGATCTCCTGCTTGTCGTAGTTGATGCAAGGCAGGTGGAGAACCGGAGTAACGCCGGATTCCCTAATCTTGTTGGCAACATTGATAGCGTTGGAATTGTTACTGCTGCCGCCTGCGCCGAAAGTAACGCTGATGAAATCAGGGTGCAGATCGTGAAGCTCATCAAGGGTCTGGTAGATGACCTCCACCGGGCTTGTTTTCTTAGGTGGAAACACCTCAAATGAAAACACGGTCTTCTTATCAAAATACTCTCTAACTTTCATAGTAAACCTCCCGAAATAGTAAGATTTTTGGCTTTAAAGCAGTCCTCATGGTTCTCCATGAGGACAATAATCAATCGATAGACCAGTCTATCATTCCAAGTCCTCTTTCGCTGAGGAACTTGTTTGCCTGTGAGAAATGGTGACAGCCGAAGAAGCCGTTATACGCCGAAAGCGGACTTGGGTGGGCTGCCCGAAGAATAAGGTGATTAGGATTGGTGATGAACTGGGCTTTCTGCTTTGCATCGCCGCCCCAGAGCATGAAAACCATAGGTTTCTGGCGCTCATTCAGCACCTTTATAACATCAGTAGTGAACTGCTCCCAGCCGATACCGTGGTGACTTCTCGCCTGGTTAGCCCGGACTGTAAGTACGCTGTTCAGCAGGAGAACGCCTTCCTGTGCCCACTTGGTAAGTTCCCCGTGCTTGCCAAGGTTGTTGATACCCACGTCGTCACGGATCTCCTTGAAGATATTCACCAGCGACGGCGGCGGAGCGATACCCTTTCTGACGGAGAAACTCAGACCATGCGCCTGTCCCTCGCCGTGATAGGGATCCTGTCCGAGGATAACACATCTTACATCGCTGTAGGAAGTAAGCTTCATGGCGTTGTAAATGTCGTACATTCCGGGAAATATCTGTTGTGTGCGGTACTCCTGGATAAGAGTTTTACGAAGCTGAAGGTAGTAGTCCTTCACGAATTCGTCCTTTAGTATCTCGTCCCACTCGTTGCCAAAATTGACCATAATTCACCTCATATACTAAACGGGTGACCGCAGCCACCCGCTTGTCATTCGTTATTGTAGATCGTCCTGTCGTACATTTTGAACTTGACAAGGACTCCACGCTTGTAAGTAAGTGAACCCTGCTCATCGAAAGGGATCTTCTCATAAGCTTCCGGGGAACAGGTAATTTTGAGATGCTGACCCTTGCGAGTCTCGAAAATCAGCTCATAGTAAGCGTCGATAAGCCGCTGGCTGCCGTCACGCTCGATAATTCGCAGGCGGTCATCGGATTTCCGGATAAGGGTAGCCATTTCCACAATAGGCTCGCCGGTCTTCTTAGGAGCAGTGTACTGCGGCTCAGTGTACTGTGGCTGATCCGGCTGGTCGTAAGACATCTGCTGAGGCTGTGCTGACTGATTTGAAGCGGAAACAGCCGATGAACGGTAACTTGCAGTATGACTGTGCTGCTTCGGAAAATTTTCGTCCTCCTCAAAGAACAGGTTCAGGAACTTCATAACCGGGCTTTTTCCACGGAACAAAAGGATTACCAGTAAAAGTATTACAACAATAGCGCCAAGCATTATCAAGAGATTTTTTAGTGGTTCGCCCATAATACGTCCTTTCTTGGCTTGTGCCAGGTAGATATACATTTATTATATAATATTTCTGAAAATTTTTCAAGATATAATTGATAATTTTCTGCGAATATTGTATAATTATATTGAAAATTCCAAAAAAAGGGTGATTTTAATGCAAAAAATTCTCGGCTTTATGCGAAAAGCCATACAAAACTACCACCTTATAGAGGACAGTGACTGCATTGGCGTTGGCGTATCCGGCGGAAAGGACAGTCTTGTGCTGCTGACTGGTCTGCATCAGCTTCAAAGGTTCATTGGCATCGACTACAAGCTTATTGCTATAACTATTGACCCGGCGTTCAAGGGAATTCCCGGCGACTACAGCGCTGTTACGGACTACTGCCGGGAGATCGATGTGGAGTACCACATTATCCCCACGCAGATCGGTGAGATAGTATTCGATGTGCGAAAAGAGCCGAACCCGTGCAGTCTTTGTGCCAGAATGAGGCGTGGAGCGCTGCACAATGCCTGTGTGGAACTGGGCTGCAATAAACTGGCGCTGGGTCACAATTATGACGACACGGTAGAAACTTTCCTGATGAACCTGTTCACCGAGGGGCGGATAGGCTGCTACTCGCCCATATCTTTCATGGAACGCAAGCAGATAAGCGTGATACGTCCCCTTGCCCTTGCGCCGGAAAAAGAGGTAAGGCGTGCTGCAAGGAAGTGCGAGCTGAACGTGGTCAAGTCACCCTGCCCTGCGGACGGCTTCACCAACCGCCAGCGCATGAAGGACTTCATCGCCGGAATGGAGCGCCAGGAAAAGGGTTTCAAAGACAGAATATTCGGGGCGATGCAGCGCAGCGACGTTGACGGCTGGGGTATCAAATAACAAAAAAGGCTCTCCATAGCGGAGAGCCTTAATTTTAATTATTCGGTTTCAGCCGAGTCAGACTTAATTAGTCCTCTCTTCTTCTGAGAACGAAAGCAGTACCAACTGCAACTGCCAGACCAGCAGCAGCAACGCCTACGCCTGCAACACCAGTCTTAGGTGAAGAAGAAGCAGCAGCTGTTGTAGCAGCCTTTGTAGTTGTAGCAGCAGCTGTTGTAGCCTTAGCTGTTGTAGCCTTAGCTGTTGTAGCAGAAGCTGTTGTAGCCTTAGCTGTTGTAGCTGTTGTAGATGTTGTAGAAGGAGCAGCAGTCAGCTCAGTTGTTGTAGTTGTTGTGCCCTCTGTTGTTGTAGTAGTTGTTGTAGT
>JAGBJO010000052.1 GCA_017934425.1 Ruminococcus sp. | reverse complement strand
CTTTTTCAGTTTTCTTTAGTCGGTGCTTATGGCAATGAGGTCACACCCGTTCCCATTCCGAACACGGTAGTTAAGCTCATTCACGATGATGATACTTGGCTGGCGACGGCCCGGGAAAGTAATTCAGTGCCGGCATTATGAAGCCTATCCTATCAGGATGGGCTTTTTTGCTATTCGGAGGTGTTATATGAAAAACAAGATCAAAAGCAATACCCCAGCATTTATTGTATGTATGCTATATGCAGTCTTTTCATTCATTCAGAGTATATGTCTTGTTTTTGGCGGTGATGATTTTTGGTGGAAATGTCTTGATTCACCATCTCTGTTATTCGGTGCCCAGGACATTAATGGTAGATATGTAACTAATTTGCTCACATACGCTATCACCCACAGCACCATTATCAGAGCAATATCCGGAACTATCCTTTTATTTGGCTTGTTTATATTTATGGCTCTAGTACTGAGAAGGAAGGGTGTTGACGCTTTCTGGGCTGTATTTTTTTCAGCAGTTGCTAATTTTTCAATTCCCAAAAATATCGCTTATTTTACCACAAACTGGATATCAGGTATTACTAACTATATTCTTTCAATTTTCCTTACATTTGTATTCATTTATATTTGCAAACCTGTCTTTAACGGGGAGGAATATAAGAAATCACAATTAGTTGGCATTTTGACCTTGATCCTTGGATTAGTAGGGGCTTTCTGTCTTGAGAATGTTACCATATATAACTGTGCACTTGCTTTGTTTATGATCGTTTATTATTGGGTACGCTTCAAAAAAATCCATTTTATCAATATTGGCTATTTCATTGGCTCAGTTGCTGGCTTGCTGATAATGATGCTGAATAAGAACTATTCTTCAATTATCAGTGAGAATAATGACTTTATTGGAATCAGACATATTGAATTTGCACCTGCTGATATTATCCAGACTATTTACACTGATGTCATAAGGTTATTTGCTAAGCCGTTTTATCTTATTCATCTCTGTATTGCATTATGTCTTACACTTCTTTTTTTCAAAAAATATCAGACCATCAAAAATGCAGAAAAGCATAAGTATGCAAAATGCTGCCTTGTTATTGTTATACTTTTTGCAATATACTCGTTTCTTGTAAATGACAAAATGGACTTGATGTTCCTCGATATGCACTACCGCATCAGGGCTATTGAGACAGCGTTTACATTCATGTATATTATCTCTGTGGTATATATTGCTTATTGTGTGCTTGACAAGACCGTTTTCTTTAGATTCACATTCTATATCACAAGTGTTATTTTTGTCTCTGCTCCTTTTCTTGTTGTAAAACCTGTAACTTCTCGTTGTTTTTTTGCAACATTTGTATTTTGGTGCATGGCTGCCGGAGAGGTATTTATCGAAACAGTAAAGACTTTTAATATTAAGAAAAACGATTGTTTAAAATACTTGTCAATATGCTGTATCAGCGGTTTTACCTTGTACTTCTCATACGTTAATATAGCGAATAAACTTGTTGATAGCCTCCGCAACAAGTATATTATCGAGCAGTTTGAGAGTAATGCTAAAGTTATCGAGATCATTAAATTACCTTATCCAGATTATGCAGTTGATTCAGCGTTTGATCTGCTTTCCGAAAAAGATATTGTTGAGTTCTCTTTCAATAATCGTATTGAGGGTTATGATCTATTGTATATGGGATACTTGGGTCTCGATGTTACCAAAGAGGAGATCGATAGTAAAAAGTATATCCAGATCTCTACTTACGATTATTATAACACCCATTCAGAAGAATAACTTTATGTCCGTCCATATGGGCGGACTTTTTTTTGCTTTTCAGGTCTTGCATTAAATTATGAATTATGGTATAATTATTAAGGTAACATCGCATCACACTAAAGTGTTGCAGTATGCTGATTAATTATTTTCAGGAGGTGCATTATGAACGCTGACCCTTATGGGAACGTGAATACTTTTTCCATTGCTCCGTCAGATAGTTGTGCATCTCAGCTTTTGTCGGAGTAAAATCCGATGAAAGGAGAGGTTCGTGAAATAGTGTGTTTTGCGAACTGACTTTGCTATGATAGAATACTATGTTTCAGAAAACGGCAGACTTACTCAGATAGATCAGCCAAAAAGCGGATGCTGGGTGTCTGTGGTTAGTCCTACAGCCCAGGAAGTAAAGGAACTTATTGAAGATTTCGGGCTTGACAGCGGTTTCGTTAAGTCTTCACTTGATGAGGAGGAGTCCTCCCGTATCGAGCGTGAGGACGATCAGACACTTATAATCATAGATACCCCTGTAGCGTCCACTGACGAAGACCACACCAAGTTGTTCTACACCATGCCTGTGGGCATTATCCTGAACCGTGACTACGTTTTTACGATCTCATTGCAGCCTGCTCAGATAATTGATGAGGCGGTAAGAGGTATAATCCGTGACCTGCGGCCGGGGTTCAAAACAAGATTTGTATTACAGCTTCTTTTGCGGATCGCAGCCATGTTCCTGTATTACCTGAAGCAGATAGACAAGATCTCATCAGCCGCCGAGCAGCAGCTTCATGATGCAATGAAGAACGAGCTGCTTATGCAGCTTCTTGCTCTTGAGAAGTCACTGGTATACTTCTCCACGTCCCTGAAAGCCAACGAAGCCACGATCGAGAAGATATTCCGTGGCAGAGTAATCAAGCTTTATGAGGAAGACCAGGATCTTCTGGAGGACGTTCTCATTGAGATGAAGCAGGCGATCGAGATGTCAAGTATATATACGGGAATCCTGTCCAGTATGATGGACGGCTTCTCCTCAGTCATTTCAAACAACCTGAACATTGTCATGTGGCGCTTGACCATAGTGACTATTCTCATGGAGATTCCGAATATTATCTTTGCGTTCTACGGAATCAATACTGTTGACCTGCCCATGCCGTACACCTGGTTTGCGATATCGCTGACGGTATGCATAACCTCAATTGCAGCCTTTATCCTTATCCGCTGGAAAAAGAAATAGCAAGCAAGCGTAGCACGCTTGACCGCATATCACGGTGACGCTCGTGAACTCGCTTACTTTTTTAGAAACGGTACTTTTGCCGTCGCTCAACCTTATTTTCATGGGTACTAAGTTCTATGGAAATTTGACTGGGCGGCGGCATTTTTGTTTGGTGTGCGTTACGCTTTTATCTCAGTGTTGCGGTGGATTGGCAGCCCTCTTGGGTAAGGTAAGCGGTATATGCTGTTTTTTCTGTAAGCAGTTGGCTGAGTACGGTTATTATATCGCACTCCGGCACTTTCCCCTGCTTTATGGCGAGCCTGATTTCCCCCTCCAGCTTTTCCGGGTCAGCGTCGGAAAAGTCTCCCTTGCCGCTGACCGTCATACAGTTAGGGGAAACCTTCCAGTCTTTCAGTAGCGACTCCATGACTGCCCTGCTGTCAGCATTTTCCAGTATGACCAGTTCCGTGTAACCTGTGAAAATCTCCTTGCCCAGGATCAGCCCAGCTTCGTTCCGAGCTTGCAAAAGCCCATCTGCGGCAACTTTCAAAGGTTTCTGGTCGTCTTCAAAAAACGTCATAGTAAAGCTGTCGCCGTCAATGACTGCCGAGCGCAGATAGGCTTTATCGTGGACTTTTCCGCTGCTTTCACAGCCAGTCACCAGGCACAGCGTACATATCATAGGCAGGATCATTTTCAGCTTCATGTTTTACTCCTTGCTCGTTCTCCGGCGTAATTCCGGGCAGCTATCTCCGCAGCCGGAAGCAGCGCAATAACCGCCGAAAGCTGCCAGGGAAACGGGCGACTGCCGAAAAGCATTGCCGTAACTATCATTGCAGCGATTATGGCGAGATTCCTGAGTTTACGGAATTCTGGGAATGCCTTTTTCAGAAGTCCTGCGGCGGCATTGGTCTGCAAAGCGGCGGTGAATACGCCCGATACCGAGAACGCCAGCAGGAACAGGGAATCTATTCTCTGGGACGAAAACGGCTGAGAAAGCTGCGCCGCCATAACTACCGGAAAGTCGGTTATGCTCATAATTCCCCCGGTCAGCAGAAGTGTCGGCAGCAGCATTATTACCGTCAGACAAGCTTTTGCGGTGAAGTAGCGCATAGCCGTCCTGAGGGGCGGACTGTTCACGTTCTCAAGAAGTGCCGCAAAACTTCCCAGACCTCCGCTGAGGGTCATTCCACGGACTATTTGCGAGCCGAGAGACTGGCTTTCCGGGGCAGTAAGGTTTTCCCAGCGTGCATTTGTAACGGCGCTGAAAATGATTACCACCAGGCTCAGCACGCCAGTTCCCGCAGCGATAACTGCCGACCGTGAAAGCGCCTTGATGCCGCAGGAAGCGCAGTACAGGCTCACCGCCCCAATAACTGCACCAATGGCGAGTTTTCCGGCAGTTCCGCTGGCTTCGTAGGGAATGTATATCACTTCCGAGGTACTCCATAACAGGGAGAACATCTGACCGCCCCAGAGTATGATGTATCCGCAAAGCACGGCGCAGAGCCACTTTTGCTCAAGTCCTCCCAGGCGGACTATTCCGGCGCAGATCACCGCCTGAATCAGAATACCCAGGAGAAACCCGGCTATGGTCATGAGCGAAACTTCTCCGGAAAGGCATATCAGGGCGAAAAAGTCGTTTATTAGCAGTAGTGCGGCGAACTGGGGCGATGATATCCTATTCATGATATTCCTCCACTGTAAAGTCACGGGACTGCATCTGACGCATACCTATCCGGACGGCAGTATCACCCATTCCGGAGGGCTTGAACGGCGACAGAGGGGCGGTATAGGGGAAACCGTAAGTCTCCGTAGAGCAGATGTTGATAAGCACGGCGCAGGCAAGCAGACCAATTCCGAAAAGCCCCAGTATCGCCCCGGAGATAAGGAACGCCAGCCGCAGGAGAGTTATTTGCGGGTCAAGTTCCGGGAGAACCAGTCCGCCCAGTACCGAGAGCGCTGTCATGGTCAGAAGGGGAGTACTCACCAGCCCGGACTTTACCGCCGCATCGCCTATGATAAGTCCGCTTATGACGCTTACTGCACCGCCTACGGACTTTGGCAGACGTATCCCGGCTTCACGGATAGTTTCATACATCAGAAGCACCAGCAGCGACTCTGTGACTATGGAAAGCGGCGCTTCACGTTCCGCCTCCACCAGAAGCATAAGCAGGGTACTGTTAAGGAGTTCCGGGTGATACATCACTACAGCCACATAGAACGCCGGCAGAAGCACCGCAATGATGAAAGCAATATACTTTATCCACCGCAGGAAAACAGCGTATACGGGCTTGAAAGCGTAGTCGTCGAGGGTCTGGAAACTCTCACAGAACAGCTTCGGCACTATCACGGCAAATGGTACACCGTCTATCAAAAGTGCTGCACGTCCCTCGATAAGCCGGGAGCAGAGAACGTCCGGACGTTCGGTAGTGCCGGTGGCGTTGAACAGCCGGAATCCGGGTTTTTCAAGGAACGGTCGGACGTAGCCTGTGGAGAGGATAGTTTCCAGCTTCATATCATCAAGGGAGGACTTTATATCGCTGATAAGCTTTTCCGGCACACGGTCTTTCATGTAGCAAAGGCATATGTCCGTCCGGCTTTTCTTGCCCTTGGTCATCAGTTCCATAACAAGCTGTGGACTTTTCAGCCGCCGCCGGAGCAGGGACATATTACTGCGGACTGTCTCCACAAATCCCTCATGACTGCCCATAAGACACCCCTCGCCGGAGGGTTCGCCAATGCTGCGTGTGGGATATCCCTGCACGCCGAATCCCAGCCCCAGGGACGTGCCGTCCGCAAGAAGCACCATAAAACCGGAGTACACAAGCCGGAACAGGGTATCAAAGTCACGGACTTCCGGGCGGTCGGTGGAAAGCAGCATACAATTGCGGATATGGCTCATAAGAGCGGCTGCGTCCGGCTGGGGAGGTATGCTGGCAAGTGGCGTGAAGATCAGTTCCGCTGCGGTCTGGGTGGAGACCATTCCCTCACAGCATATCAGCAGACAGTCAGTTCCGCCGCATACAAACCTGTTAAGGAGCAGGTCAAAACTTTCTCCGGTGATTTCTTTCAGCCGGGAGATGTTCTCCTCCAGTGACGGGAAAAGCTGGGTATTTCGTAACATAAATTCACCTCATAGCTATTATTGACAAAAATCACAGGATAATTACACTTTACATTTATTTCCGCACATAGATTTTTTCACGCTTTCAATTAGCTTTCACAAAACCAACATATCAGTAGGGTAAAATACAACCATAGAAAGAAATACATATATTGGAATTGGGAACCCTGAAGAAAGTGGTGACCTATATGATGAATAATCATACATCTAAGAAGACTTTAGCGTTCCTTACAGCTGTTATTACCTGTGCAATGGCTCTTACAGGCTGCGGCGGTACAGCAGTTCAAAATAACGAAAGCTCAGCAGAGACTACTACCTCTGCACAGACTACCGAAGGTACTACAGCCGTGACTACAGAGTTACAGGAGGAGACTACAGAGAATACCTCCCTACAGGCTGAGGCACTTTCAAACACCGAGAAAAAGACCGCTTCCAGCGACCTTTTCTCAGAGCGTGACCTGAACCCCGATTACAGCAGCATCACCGCAAGGATAACTCTCAGCGGCGACAGCGTGACTATCGACGGCAATGGTGCTTCCGCAGAAGGCAGCATCGTTACCATTACAGAGGAGGGGGTATACTACATCACCGGTACTCTTGACGACGGTCAGATCGTTGTTAATGCTGATAAGGCAAAGGTTCAGCTCATTCTTGATAACGCAAATATATCTTGCTCAGATTCCGCTGCTATATACGGCATGGACTCTGACAAGATCTTCATTACACTGGCTGAGGGCAGCAAGAATACCCTGTCAGACGGCAGCAGCTATACCTACGCTGAGGATACTGTTGATGAGCCTGACGCTTGTGTATTCTCCTCCGACAGCCTTACTATCAATGGCTCAGGTTCTCTCACCGTTACCGGTAACTACGCAGACGGTATCCGCAGCAAGGATGATGTTGTTATCACCGGCGGTACTATCAGCGTAAAGGCTGCCAGTGACGGTATCAAGGGTAAGGACTATGTGGCTGTTTGCGACGGTAGTATCACCGTTGACGCAGGCGAGGACGGTATCAAGTCCACAAATGCAACTGACGAGGGTATGGGCTTTGTCTACATCGAAGGCGGCACATTTGCCATTACTTCCGGAAATGACGGTATCCAGGCTGAGACAGACCTTATCGTTACCGGCGGCAGCTTCGACATTACCGCAGGCGGCGGAAGCGCTAATTCCACCAAGACACACGCTGATGATTTCGGCGGAGGAATGGGCGGCTTCGGCGGCGGAATGGGCAGAGGCGGCATGATGTTCGGCGAAAACGGCGAATTCACCGCTCCTGAGGGTATGACTCCCCCCGAAGGATTCGAGGGCATGACTCCTCCTGACGGCTTCGGTGAGATGCCCCAGGGCGAGGTTCAGGCTACTTCAAATACTGCGGTAAACCTGGCGTTCACTCAGCTTGCAGAAACTACTGATGCAGAGACTTCCACTTCGGAAACTTCCACCAGTACCAAGGGTATAAAGGGCGGCGTTTCCATTCAGATAAGCGGCGGCACTTTCAAGGTGAACTCCGCTGACGATACTGTACACTCCAACGGCGATGTTACTATCAGCGGCGGCGACCTTACTCTGGAAGCCGGCGACGACGGTATCCACGCTGACGGAACTGTCAGCATCACTGGCGGCAAGGTAAATATTACCAAGTCCTACGAGGGCATCGAGGCGGCTACTATCGACGTAAGCGGCGGTACTACTGAGCTTCACGCAACCGATGACGGCTTTAACGCCAGCGACGGTTCTTCACAGGGCGCTATGGGTACTTACTCCGCAGCACTGGTGAATATCAGCGGCGGTTATGTGTACGTTGAGTCTGCTGGCGACGGTCTTGACTCCAACGGCGATATGACCATCAGCGGCGGTACAGTTATCGTTGACGGCCCTGAGAACAGCGGCAACGGCGCACTTGATTCCAACGGCGACATCGCTGTAACAGGCGGTATCCTGGTGGCTTCCGGTATGTCGGGTATGGCTGAGTATCCCGGAAATGACTCCGAGCAGAACTCAGTTTCCGCTACATTCGATTCCACCTATTCAGGCGGTACTTTGATTACTCTTGCTGACGAAAGCGGCAACATCATCGTAAGCTATGCGCCTTCAAAGACTTTCAACAATATCGTTATCAGCTCGCCCTCTATTTCAGGCGGCAATACATACACTTTCTACGCAGACGGCACTGTTTCCGGAACTGCTGATGAGTACGGTCTTTACACAGAAGGTACAGTCAGCGGCGGCACAGAGATCGGCAGCTTCACCGCTGAGACTATCACCTCATTTGTCGGCACACAGTCCATGATGGGCGGCGGCATGACTCCCCCTGACGGCGGCGGCTTCGGCGGCAGGAGACAGCAGTGGCAGTCTGAAAACTAATGTAATCCTCACTTTTCATATAAACCACCCTAATGGGAAGCAGCGGCACGGGAAACCTGCCGCTGTTTTCTCTGTATAAGAACCTGTCCACATGGGGATTCATGCACGTCTTTTCGGCGGATTTTTGCCTTGTCACCGACAAAATTATGCCTGAAAATCCGTACATTCGCCCTATGTGGACAGGTTCTAAGAAAGGACTGATAATAATGAAGAAATCCGCAACAAACTGCGAAGCCTGCACCAACTATGTCTATGACGATGACTATGAGTGCTACGTCTGTATGGTGAACCTGGACGAGGACGAAATGGCACGATTCCTACAGGGTACGAACTACGCCTGCCCCTACTTCCGCCTTGACGATGAGTACGGCGTGGTGCGCCACCAGAATTAGGGCGTGTTGCAGCTTGCCGAAAAAATCCTGATAACTAAGTCCCAATGAAAATCAGGTTGAGCGACGGTAAAAGTTCCGCTTCTAAATAGTAAGCGAGTTAACGAGCGTCAACGTGATAAGCGGTCAAGCTGGCTCAGCTTGATTTTTTTCGGCGTAAATATTGCTTTTTGCCGTGAAGTATGTTATAATGACCTTGTATCATTTTGTAAAGGAGGGGCTGTATGGAGGAGAATATTTCCCCTGAACAGTACAGGGCGGAGATAACTGCGCTTAACCACGAGATCGCTCAGCTTAACCGCCAGCTTGCCCAGAAAGAACTTGAACAGTCCGGCGGCAAGCTTATCGACAGGTATGACCCCTTTGAAAATCCTACGGAATATAAGGGCTTTGGCGGCGACTATTCAGGTATACAGCCGCTTATCCAGGAGGTAGGCTATGAACTGCCGCTTGAGCCGGACTACGAAGAACGGATTAACCTGAAAAAACATTACTCCATCGGCGGCTGGGCAGTCCTTTTCCAGTTCTTGCTGACTTATGGTATAACCTATCTGCTGACTGTGCTGATAGTGTATGCACTTACCGTCAAAAACCCGGACGTAAGTTCAGATGCGGCGTTTGAGTTCATGAAGAATTCCTCGATACTGGCTTCCCTGCGGCTTCTGATATACCCGATTTTTAACACAGCACTGGCGTTCGTCGGTATGAAAAAGGCAAGGATCCGTCCTGTATCCCTCATAAGGACAAAGGACTTCGGCTTCGGCACGATATTGCAGTACTGCCTGGGCGGTCTGCTTCTCTGGGTAACTGCTACGTATGCGGCTATGTTTACTACCAACGTGTTCTCAAAGTATGGAATAGATATAACCACCGTCAGTGACTATACCCAGACCAAAACAGGGCTTGGAATGGCGGCGCTGATACTGTACACGGTATTTGCTGCACCCGTTACGGAGGAACTTTTCTACCGTGGACTGCTTCTGAAGGTTTTCTCAAAGGCATCACAGAGGTTCGCAGTAATTTTCACGGCGATACTTTTCGGACTTTTCCAGGGGCATATAGGCGGATTCATAACAAGTATGTGCATCGGCATTTTCCTGGGACATATCACCCTGAAACATGGCTCAGTTATTCCGGCGATATCAGTTAGGATATTTCTGGGGGCAGTAACGCTTCTTATGGAGTCGATGAAAAACACGATGTCTGAAATGTACCTTATACTACAGATAACTATGGTAGCAGCCGGTGTACTTGGTGCGATAATGCTGCTGATATTCTGGACAGGTGACAGACTGCCGGTGAATACTCCTAACCAGAGTACAAGAGGCTTTCAGGTGGCATCGTCTTCGCTGCCGCTTGACCTGGCAATATTCATTGGGGTATTTTTCACACTTTACCACTTTACTTACATAAGCTGAAAAAAAGGCATTCGGGGAGATTTTCCCTGAATGCCATTATTTTTGAAAGGAGACAATATGAGAGTACAGGTTAACGCTCATCTTACCAGAGAAGCGGAGGCTATCCGCAGGGCGGTATTTATGGAGGAGCAGGGATTTGTTAACGAGTTTGACCAGATCGACGACGTTTCGGTGCATATCGTGCTTTTTGATGAGGATACCCCGGCGGCGGTATGCCGGGTGTATTACTGCGAAGAACGAGAGTGCCATGTTATTGGAAGGATAGCGGTGCAGAAGACTATGCGTGGAAAACATCTGGGCGCAAAGGTGCTTCGGGCGGCTGAGGAATACATAGCAAGTCAGGGAGGCAGTAAGGCTATGCTCTCTGCACAGGTCAGGGCGGCAGGTTTCTATGAGCGCTCTGGCTATATCCAGACTGACGAGCGCTATGATGACGAGGGTTGTCCACACGTCTGGATGCAGAAGTCGCTTTAAAACGAAACGTCCCTGAATGTTATTCAGGGACGCTCCGGAAGAGAGATATATTTTCATTGAGTATCTGAAAAACCTCCGCATACGGCGGCTTTTCAGGTACTCAATGTACCTGTATTGTCAATCTTTGAATCTTGCGTTATACTCCTGGAAAGCCTTGACAATGATCTCGGCGCACAGTTCGTCGCCCAGTTCAGCGCTGTTCAGGCACAGGGAGTAGCTGTCTTTATCCTGCCAGCTTCTTCCGGTATTGACGTTGTAGAAAGTCTCACGGCGCTTGTCAGCCTTTTTCATGATATTGTCAGCCTTATTCTCAGGTATACCGTACTCCTTGACAGCACGTTCACGCCTTGCTTCCTGAGGTGCGTAGATGTATACGCTGAAGCAGCCTTTTTCCTCAAGTATATAGCTTCCGCATCTGCCAACCAGAACGAAGCTTGGTTCAGCGTCAGCTATCTCAGTGATGATACGGCTCTCCATAAGGAACACCTTATCGGAAAGGGGGAGATTATCCTCCATAGTCCTTGCAGGATTAGCCGACAGAAGCAGGGAGTACAGGAAGCTTGTGGGTACGCTCTCCTCAGCCGATTCAAGGTAGTCGGCTGAAATGCCGCACTTTTCAGCGGTCATTTCAAGTATTTGTCTGTTATAGTAATTGATGCCGAGCTTTTCCGCAGCCAGCTTGCCGATAACGCTACCGCCGCTGCCGTACTGACGCTCGATGGTGATGATCTTTTTCTTCAACGGAATCTGTCTCCCTTCAAATAAATTCAGATGTCTTAATCTATATTTTATTATATCACATTTTGACCAGAATTCAAGCGATTTTCTGTCGAAACTTCCATTTGTAAGTGATTTTCTACCTTTTTAACAACCTGCTGTTGAATCCTTTGTGCAGATTGTTACAATGATGTTTTGAAATACTAACTGAATTTGACTATGACAAGTTTATAACAATATGGTAATAAAAATATAGAACTGCTATTGACAGAGCGGAAGAAATTGTATATAATATATATAGGCGCTTATTGCCGATGTACCGTGTATTATGCGGTGCGCTTTGCAATGATTATTTTTTAGGAGGTATAATACAATGTCACTGACAAAGAACCCTAATGTTAACAAGTGGGTAGACGAGATGATCGCCCTCTGTAAGCCTTCAAACGTTGTCTGGATCGACGGCTCTAAGGAGCAGCTTGACGCTCTCCGTAAGGAAGCTATCGCTACAGGCGAAATGATCGAGCTGAACCAGGAAAAGCTCCCCGGTTGTCTCTATCACAGAACTAACCCCAACGACGTTGCTCGTGTTGAGGACAGAACTTTCATCTGCACAAGAAGCAAGGAAGATGCTGGCCCGACTAACAACTGGTGCGACCCCAAGGAAATGTACGCTAAGCTTTCCAAGCTGTATGACGGCGTTATGGACGGCAGAACAATGTACGTTATCCCTTATTCTATGGGCCCTATCGGTTCTCCTCTTGCTAAGGTAGGCGTTGAGGTTACTGACTCTATCTACGTTGTTCTTAACATGAACATCATGACAAGAATGGGCGCTGACGCTTTCAAGAACCTGGGTGATGTTTCTGACGACTTCGTAAGAGGTCTGCACTCCAAGGCTGACGTTAACCCTGACGAGAGATACATCGTTCAGTTCCCTGAGGACAATACGATCTGGTCTATCAACTCTGCTTACGGCGGAAACGTTCTCCTCGGCAAGAAGTGCTTCGCTCTGCGTATCGCTTCCTTCCAGGGTAAGAATGAGGGCTGGATGGCTGAGCATATGCTCATTCTGGGCGTTAAGAAGCCCGACGGCGAGATCAAGTACATCACTGCTGCATTCCCCTCCGCTTGCGGTAAGACCAACCTGGCTATGCTGATTCCCCCTGAGGGATACAAGAAGGACGGCTATGAGGTATTCACAGTTGGTGACGATATCGCTTGGATGAAGCCCGGCAAGGACGGCAGACTCTACGCTATCAACCCTGAGAACGGCTTCTTCGGTGTTGCTCCTGGTACAAACGAGAAGTCCAACCCCAACGCTCTGGCTTCCACAATGAAGGATACAATCTTCACAAACGTTGCTATCAATAACGATGACAACACAGTTTGGTGGGAGAAGCTCACAAAGACTCCTCCTGTAAACGCTACAGAGTGGAAGGGCGCTAAGGTCAACGGCGTTGAGTACACTGAGGCTGGCAATACTCTTGCTCACCCCAACTCACGTTTCACAGCTCCCGCTGTAAACTGCCCCTGCATATCTCCTGAGTTCAACAATCCTGAGGGTGTTCCCGTATCTGCTATCATCTTCGGCGGCAGACGTGCTTCTACAACTCCTCTGGTATATCAGTCATTCGACTGGACACACGGTACTTACATGGGCTCTGCTGTTTCCTCTGAGACAACAGCTGCTGCTACTGGTGCTGTAGGCGTTCTCCGTCACGATCCTATGGCTATGAAGCCCTTCATCGGCTACAATGTTGGTGACTACTGGGCTCACTGGCTCGAAATGGGCGAGATCCTCGGTGACAAGGCTCCTAAGATCTTCAACGTTAACTGGTTCAAGCAGGACGAGAACGGCAACTTCATGTGGCCTGGTTTCGGTGACAATATGCGTGTTCTCGACTGGATCATCAAGAGATGCGAAGGCACTGTTGATGCTGATGAGACTGCTATCGGCTACCTGCCTAAGAAGTCTGACCTGAACCTGAAGGGCATCGAGGACGAGGTAACTCCTGAGATCCTTGACAAGCTTCTGGCTGTTGACACAGACCTCTGGAAGAAGGAGATCGCTGAGATGAGAAGATACTACGATGAGGACATCGCTGCTAAGGGCGGCAAGATCCCCCAGGCTCTCTACGATGAGCTTGACAAGATCGAGGCAAGACTCAGCAAGTAATAATTCCTTTATATATTTCAAATGGCTTCCCGGCAAAACGGGGAGCCATTTGTGTATAGGTAACTTTTGAGGTGACATATGATATACCTTCTTGATGATGAATACGGTATCAGAAACTTTGTCCTCTATGCTCTGCAAAGCTGCGGAATGGAGGCGGAGGGATTTGAGCTTCCGTCACAGTTCTGGGCGGCAATGGACAGGCAGACCCCAGACCTTCTGCTGCTGGATATCATGCTGCCGGAGGAGGACGGTATCTCCATACTCCGCCGTCTTCGCAGCAATGAGCAGACCAGACGGCTGCCGGTGATAATGCTTTCCGCCAAAGGCTCTGAGCCGGATAAGGTGGAGGGACTCGACAGCGGCGCTGATGACTATATCGCCAAGCCTTTTGGTACTATGGAGCTTATCTCCCGTATCAAAGCGGTCCTGCGCAGGAGCGAGCGCCAGATGCAGGAAAGCCCGACTCATTCAACTGCCGGCGGTATCACTATGATACCTGCAAACCATGAGGTCTATGCCAATGGAGTGCCGGTAGCACTTACCCTGAAAGAGTATGACCTGCTCAATGTACTCCTGGAAAACAAGGGGCAGGTATTTTCCCGTGACACGCTTCTAAAAATGGTCTGGGGCTACGACTTCTCCGGCGAAAGCAGAACGGTTGATGTGCATATCCGTACCCTCCGCTCAAAACTGGGAGAATGTGGCGATATGATCGAGACTGTCAGAGGCGTGGGCTATAAGATCGGCGGCAGCAGATGACAAGAAAGATATACCTGAGTGTTATGACGGTATCGGCGCTGGCGGTTGTGGCGGCAATGTTTTTTCTGACGCTGCTGTTGCATGAGATATATCTGGACAACTCCCTGCGTGAGATGCGTCAGCAGGGCGAGATAATCGCTTCCGGCATGAATCTCAGCGGAGGACAGTTTCTCCGGCTGACGAATATGGGAAGCCTGCGTGTTACCTGGATAGCCAGCGACGGCAGGGTGATATTCGATAACGAAAGCGATCCCAGCAAAATGGATAACCACGCCGACCGTGAGGAAGTTATACAGGCGCTTGACGGCGGTTCAGGCAGCGCATTGCGTTACTCCAGAACTCTCCTGCACACTACCCTGAACTATGCCCAAAGGCTCAACGACGGCAGTATCATAAGGGTATCCGGCGAGAGTCCGTCAATATCAATGATGATGACAAAAATGCTTCAGCCGCTTACGGTGATAATCCTTGTGTTGATACTCGGCTCGCTGCTTATGGCATCGCTGATGTCAAAACATATCGTTAAACCTATAAATAATATCGACCTTGACCGCCCGGACGTGAAAAGCTGCTACAAAGAACTTGAACCCCTTCTGGGCAGACTGCGTGAGCAGAATCTCCGGGTTTACCGCCAGATGGAGGAACTCAGCCAGAACCGTGAGCAGTTCAGCCTTATCACCGAAAGCATGAAGGAGGGACTGCTGGTCATTGATCCGAAGAACGCTATTCTCGCCAGCAATTCCAGTGCGTACACGCTTCTTGGAGCGGAAAAATCGGAACGGCAGAGCGTGTTCGCCCTCAATCACAGCGAACGGTTCAGACGGTGTGTGCAGAACGCTATGGGTGGCAGGTTCGATGAGTTCGTCCTGGAGACTGACGGCGGACAGCGGAAGATAATCGCCAGTCCAGCAAGCGGAGCAGGCAGAGTAAACGGCGTAGTCATGTTCATTATGGACGTTACCGAGCAGCAGGAACTTGAGAATATGCGCCGGGAGTTCACATCGAATGTCTCCCACGAACTGAAAACCCCACTTACCACAATTTACGGAATGGCTGACCTGCTTGCCGGGGGAATAGTAAAGCAGGAGGACGTTGCCGGGTTCGGTGAGAATATCCGCCGGGAAGCCGACCGGCTCATTACGCTGATAAACGATATAGTTTCCCTGTCCAAGCTGGACGAGGACTCCATTCCCCGTGACGACGAGGAGATCGACATATACCAGCTTGCGCAGGAGATAATCAGCCGCCTTAAAATGAACGCCGATGCTGCCGGAGTTACCGGAAGTCTCACCGGCGAACACGTTACTGTCAAGGCAAATCGCACTGTCCTTGACGAGGTACTGTTCAATCTTTGCGACAATGCGGTAAAATACAACAAGGCAGGCGGACGGTATGAGGTGAAAGTTTCGCATATCCCCACAAGGGCGCTGATAACCGTGACCGACACCGGAACGGGTATACCTGCCGGACATATCGACCGTATCTTCGAGCGCTTCTACCGTGTGGACAAGAGCCGCAGCCGCCGTATCAAGGGAACGGGTCTGGGGCTTTCCATCGTCAAGCACGGCGTGAACTATCTGGGCGGAAGTATCCGTGTAGAGAGTGAACCAGGCAAGGGAACAGCGTTTATAGTGGAATTGCCTGTAAAATAATAACCGCCGTCTGTACCAAGTGTGCAGGCGGCGATTTTTTTAACTCTCTTCTGTTTTCTGAATAAATATTGTAAATTCAGGTGATTTATTGTCACTAACGGTGTTGTTATATATTACTGAACTTACCGGTATCATTGAATATCCCTCCGGCACAGAGACGATCTCTGCGGCAATCTCATAGCCGTCATAAGCCGAGGAAATGGTAAATTCAGCATTGGTGCGTCCACGTTGGTCAGTTATCAGTGGGCTTTCCGTCAGGAAACTGAGGTGTTCCTGGTCATACATAAATATCTCACATTCCACACCATTTACCGGCATACCCGTATCCACGTCGCAGACTGTAACGGAAACCGGCATTGTGATGTAATAGGCTTCTGTAGTAGTGGTAGTTTCCGTTGGCTGGGTAAAATCGTCTGTTGACGTAGTTGCGGCGCTGGTCTGAGTAGTAGATGTCTGAGAGAACCAGGGGAAATCTGTTGTGGTGGTAGTGAAAAAGAATGGTTCGGTGGTAGTAGTAGTCCGGAAAGTCATTTCCGTTGTGGTGGTGACGTAAGTACGGTAGGTAGTAGTCGCCGGGGCAGTTGAAGCAGTCGTTGTTATGTCAGCATCAGTGGAAGTTGTAGTGAACGTCTGCTCAGCAGATGTGGATATTGCCGAAGTATGCCCCGTATCGGTATGCATTTCTGTCTCCTGTTCGGAGGTGGTATGAACCGTTGTGGACGGCACAGTTGCAGCAGTAGTCACCAGAGGTTCAGTCAAGGTGGTGGTTACTGCTGCTTTTGCTGATGAGGCGGTAGTGCTTCTGGTTTTTGGGGTTTCCGCAGAAGTTGTCCGGGGTGACGAATGTACTGCGTTAGTTGTATGTGCAGCAGTTACGGCAGATGTTGCCGCAGCCTTAACAGCGGTGGTGGTGAATGTGACTGATACAGAAACTTCCGCTGTAGAAGTACCGGCGCTTACAGGAGGAACAGCGGCAACAGTAGTCACGGAGGTGTATGGTGTAGTTTCTCCGGAGACTGCTGCCGCTGTACCGGACTGTTTTGTATCAGTGGAAACGGCTGTAGTTTCAGCCGGGATAGCGGTATTGCAAGATGTTGTGTAGATAGGGTCGCTGACGCTGTTGAATGTATCATGTCTGTCAGGGGCATCAGCCTGCCATATCACAAAAGCAGAAAGGGCTGCTGCGGCAGAACTTGCTGAAATTACCGCAATTCTGCGGATCATAGCTATTTTACGTCTTTTCCGTTCCTGGCTCTTTCGCAAAACACTTGCAGCGATCTCATCATAGCTCTTCATAGACAAACCCCTCCTTTTCCAGCTTATTTTTAAGCGTTGTTTTAGCACGATAGAGAAGATTTTCTGTCTGTCGCAGAGATATATCCATGATTGAGGAGATCTCGCTGTTTGAGAATTCCCCGAAGTATTTCAGGTAAAGCACCTGACTATAGTTATTATCCAGTTCATTCAGCGCACGGCGCAGATGTATCCTCTGCTCCTCACGGACTGCTCTCTGCTCGATACATTCCTCATCTGAGGGCAGATAAAGCTCGTCAACAGGAACGTCTGACAGCCGGGAATTCTTTCGCAGGCAGTCAAGTGCGGCGTTTCTGCCGATAGTGTACAGCCAGCTTCGGAAGGAGGCTTTTCCACGGAATTTCGGACGCTTCACCACAAGGCGCACAAAGGTTTCCTCGGTAAGTTCTTCGGCTATACAGATATTTTTGACGATGCTGGTAAGGTACAGTGTCAGCCCGTCGCTATAATCACGGATAATTTCAGTCAGAGCGTCATTATCGCCGGCAAGGAAACGGCGGTAGCTACTTGCACCGTTATCCATATATAGCGCTCCTCCTTATACGATTGTAGTGTAATGTACCTGGTACATTAATAAGACGCATGAGCGATAGAAAACTCTTGCGGGAAAAGTAAACTTTGTATATATGTACAAATTGCACTATGATTATTTGTACACATATACAAAAATACCCGTGGAAAATAATTCCCACGGGTACTTGGCTTATAGTAAAATAATTACTTCAGACCCTTTACCTCGAATGTTACTTCAGCGGTAGTCCACTCGCCGATGTCGGAAAGGTCAACGCTGTTTTCTTCTGTGTAGTCATCAGCGTAGATAATGATAGAATACTCGTCATTGTAGTTTTCGCAGATCGCATCAGAAGTGAGGGGATAATCTTTTCCGTCGAACTTAATGGAAGTAACCTTAGCCTCAGCATTTTCCATTCCTTCAACGCCTTCGATAACAACGCCCAGGCAGTATACGCCATTAGGCTTTGTGTTATCAGTTGCTTCCTTGTAGCCGTCTGTATCAGCAGTTACGCTTACTGTATAAGAACCGTCGCCCTTGATGTCAGCAACGCCAGCCTTGTAGGAAAGTGACTCGTAGCCCATGCCCATGTAAAGTGCTTCCAGGTCGCTGTCAGCGATAGCCATGTAAGCCTGACCACTCTCAGCACGCACCATATCATCTGCGTACTTATCATCGAACGAGAAATCGTCCAGGTCGAGGTCATCCACTTCATCGTCAATATCGATGTCATCGCTGTCGTCGTCCATATCGAACTCGAACTCGTCATCATCATAGTCGTAATCGTAATCGTAACCGCTGTTTTCCTCGTAGATAGAAGAAGCAGCCATATCACCGATAGACTTGGCATTGTCATCAGTCATACCCATTTTTGTGAGCAGGCTGGCGATGAAGCTGTTCATCTCGTCCTCGGTAACGTATTCCTTGAGAGCATCTATATCGAACTCCTCGTCGATAAGGAATGCAGAAGCCTTGTCAGGGATCTCAGGTGAAGCGCTGTCGCCGATAGTCATGGTCAGCATAAGTGTGCCGTAGTTCTCGCCCTCAACCTCAATGTCAGCAGAAGCGTTCTGAGTGTTGCCGTCAGCGGAGAACTTAATTGCAAACTGCTCCTCGTCGGGAATGATGAATGTTGTTTCAGCGTTGAAAGTGCCAAGCTTCTCATCAACGATCTCGAAGTTGGTGAACTCGATAGAAACAGTTTCGTCATCAGCAGACATATCAATATTGCCGGAGTATTTGTTTTCAGCCTCAGCAGCAGTAAGCTCAGCTCTGCACTGCTCCTCGCCGTCCTCAGTGATGAAGAACTCGGCTCTTACCTGATCGCCGTCCCTGCCGAAGATGAAGCTCATATCGTCCTCGTTGAATTTAGCGCTCATACCTCTGATAACGCCCTTGGGGTCGATATATGTGGAGATGCTCAGAGTATCATCAGAGGACTCGGTATTTTCCTCGATATTGCTGAGAACATCGTCGATAGCGCTGTTGTAATCCTCCTCGGAAACAGCCTCCAGCTTGTCAACGATAACACCCTTGATAACGTCATCGTTCTTTATTTCCTCACAGAAGGTCTTGCAGATCTCCTTAGCCTTTTCGTCTGTGATTTCAACAGTTGCGATTGTGTATTCAACACTGATATCGCAGATATTTACATCAGCCTTTTTCTCCAGAGTAACATCACTTGTGGACTTGTTCCATACGCCCACATACTTTACGATCTCGCTCTTGAGTTCGTCAGCGGTGAGGTACTCAGCAGGGTCAGCGACGAACTTTGTAAGTGCTTCCTCAAGCTTCTTGGCAGCCTCGTCATCCTCCACAGGAACTTCACCGATAAGGCTTTCAATATCCAGGCAAGCCCACTTCTCAGTCAGCTCAGGGATACGGAAGAATCCCAGGTTGCCGCCGTCCTGAATAGCAGCGTCAACAGTGACAAGGCGGTCTTCGTTCCAGTTCAGGTAGATGCTGTCCTGAGCGTCGCCTTTCTTTACCTGAGCGTCGATACCCAGAGCGATGGAATTGAGGTTATCCACGATAGCGGAAGTAGTCTCGTCGTCGCCCACTTCCTCCTTGAGCAGTTCCTTTGCGGTATCGCTCAGATCATACTGCATTGCCATTGATACGGAAGAACCAGCGTCGATGCGGGCGATGCCGTCAGTGTAGTGTGCAGCCAGCTTCTCAGCGAAGTCTTCAGCGTTCTCCTCATTGACCCAGGTGTAGTAGCTGTCAGGCTTGCACACCAGGAGCTTTACCTGGTTCTTAACGTAGTCGGAGCAGGCATAAGCAGCACCGCCGCCGGCAGCAGCAACAGCGATAACACCAGCAGTAACAGCGGCTACTTTCTTGCCGCCCTTGCTTGTGACGTTCTCAACACCGGAGACAACGTCATTTGTGTCTAAGTTGTTGTTCATTTCATCCATTGTTTTACCTCCTAAATAATCCTCCAATAGTTTTCATGGTATAAGTGAATGAATTGACTATAATATAGCGATTATATTATACTCTGAAATCATATTAACACAAAATTTGAAAGAAGTCAACGAAATTTCCGTATTTTTGCCGATTTGTATATATGCTGTAATAATAATATCCACAAAATAATGTGTTTTGTGCAGGTGTGTTACCTGCTTTTTGTAATAGTTATCTAAAAAGCCGCCCTGCTGAACGTTCAACAGGGCGGTAAAAGGTTACAAAAGTCCAAGGGAATCCTTTACGCTGAGGATACGGCTGAGGCTTTCGTCTATGCGATCTTCGGAGATATCACCAGAGTTTACGGCGTTTTCGATAGCGCTGACAGCCTCGCCCAGATCGTTGGGCATGAGGATAATGTCGATACCGGCTTTTACAGAGCGGACTGCTGCATCACCTGCGCCGTAGACGTTTACGATAGTATTCATCTGCTGAGCGTCAGTAATGGCGATGCCCTCGAAGCCAAGTTCATCACGGAGAACCTCGGTAACTGCGGTATAGGAAAGGTCGCCGGGGAGATCGTCACCGAAGCCGGTGGTTATCTGGTGACCTACCATAACGAAATCAGCACCGGCATCTATACCAGCAGAGAAGGGGATAAACTCCTCCTCACGAAGCTGATCCATAGTCCTGTCGATGACAACGAAGGAGTCGTTGTGGGTGTTTCCGGTCTCAGCGCCAAGACCGGGGAAGTGCTTCAGAGTAGCGCACACACCGCTGTCCTGCAAACCGCTGACAACGCCGGACACCATGTTCGCTACGACATTTGGATCGCTGCTGAAAATGCGGCTGCCCAGTTCGTTTTCCGGGGAAATATTAACGTCAGCCACGGGAGCAAAGTCCAGGTTGAAGCCGATGCCGCTCAGGTCGCTGCCGATAGTGCTGCCGATATTGTAGGCGGTGTTGTAGTCGTTGGATTCACCGTATACTGCCATATTGCTGAAAGCGGTAGTGCCAAGCTTCTGTGCGGCACGGGCAACGAATCCGCCTTCCTCGTCCACGGCTGTGAACATTCCGGCGTGGCAGGCGTTGAAGGAATACTTCTGTAGTTCGTCCAGCATACCAGTGGTCTGGGAGCGGTTTTCCATGTTCCACGCAAAGAGGATAACTCCGCTGATCGGGTAATTTTTCACAGCAGATTCAGCACTGCTGCCGGCGGACGTGCTTGCACCCCAAAGTCCTTCCGGGGAGGTAATAAACATCTGGCAGACCTTTTCGTGGAGACTCATTCTCTCGATCAGTTCATCCGGGGAGTAGTGGGGAACGGCGGTAGTCGTTGTGGTCGTGGTAGTTATCACGGCAGTGGTAACAGCTGTAGTTGCAGCGGCTGGGCGTTCCTGATTTTCAGCCGGAGCAGGGGATTCCTCCTCAGAGCCGGAGGAGCTGATTTCTCCGGAATAGGAAGGCGTATATCCTTCGCCGGAGGAAGTGTATCCGGAACTTTCGGTATGGGTATTTCCGCCGCCTGCTGATGCCTGCGGTTTCTGGCTGCGTGCAGCGGAGGTAACGGAAGTTGTGATCGTTGTGGAAGCAGCGGTGGTCTTGCGTGACTTCCCGGAGGCAGTAGAAACGGTAGTAGCGGTGAAAGTGACAGCCGTGGTCACGGGAACGGTCGATTCCTGATCTGAAGTGGTAACAGGTACAGCGATCTCGTTGGGAGCGTCCTGCCCTACAGCGCCGCAGCCGGTGGTCAGCAGACACACTCCGGCAAGAAGTGCGGTAATTTTTTTGCTCTTTATATGCATTATTATCAGTCCTTTTGTATTGATGAATCAATTATATCATTCTGCGGCGGTAAATGCAAGGTTTCCGGCAATATTGCGTATTATATTCTTATTTTGACCTGACGTGTAAAATCATTTTATCTGCAAAATCTATGCAAAAATTTCGCCTAACCCCTTGCAAAATACGTAAAAAACTGATATTATATTTTATGTATTATTTGACACGAAAGGAACATAATATGGAAAAAATCATAAAAACGTGTGTTTCGATACTTCCGAAGCCGCTTCAGGACATTTACTACAAATATGAGGAGAAGTGGCTGTACGTCATTTTCGGCGGTCTGACAACGGTTGTGTCTATCGTTACAAAGCTGCTGGCGTTTGCGCTTATTCCCGGCGAGCCTAAGTGGGAAAACACGGTAGTTGTAATATTCTCATGGATATGCGCTGTAACATTTGCGTTCTTCACCAATAAGAAGTACGTCTTCAAGAACGAGACTTCCAATTCCAAGGAGTTCTGGACAGTATTCGCATCATTCTACGGCGCTCGCCTTGCTACACTTGGCATGGAGTGGTTGATATTCTTCATCTGCTGCGACATCTGCCACATGAGCAAGACCGTTATCACATGGGCAAGCCAGGTCATCATCTTCATCGCAAACTACATTCTCAGCAAACTGTTTGTTTTCCGCAACAAGAAAGAGGGCGCTGATGACTGATACCTTACGCATCGGCAATATAACTATCCCGAAAACTGCTGCCCTTGCGCCTATGGCAGGTGTGGCTGACCGGGCGTACAGGCTCATGTGCCGCAAATATGGTGCAGCTATGACCGTCAGCGAAATGGTGTCCGCAAAGGGTATCGTCTACAGCGACCGCAAGACCGCTGAACTCTGCACGATAACCGAGCCGGAACGCCCTATGGGGATACAGCTTTTCGGCAGCGAGCCGGAGTTCATGGAGAAAGCCGTGGATATCGTTCTGGAGTACTGCCCGGACTTCATCGACATCAACATGGGCTGCCCTGTTCCGAAAGTTGTGGGAACGGGAGCAGGTTCGGCGCTTATGAAGGATATTGACCTTGCGTCGGCGGTAACAGCATCGGTGGTGAAGGCTGCCGGGGACGTGCCTGTTACAGTGAAGATGCGAAGCGGCTGGAGCGCTGACAGCATCATTGCTCCGGAGTTCGCAAAGGCTATGGAGGACGCAGGCGCAGCGGCAGTAGCAGTCCACAGCCGCACAAGAGACCAGTTCTACAGCGGCTATGCCGACTACAGCGTTATCGCAGCAGTAAAGCAGGCAGTGAAGATACCGGTCATCGGCAGCGGTGATGTTACAGACCTGAACTCCTGTTTAAAAATGTATGGCGAGACAGGCTGCGATCTTGCCATGATCGGAAGGGGAAGCTACGGAAACCCATTCGTTTTTCAGGAAATCGCCGCACATTTCGCAGGCGAGGACTACACTCCTCCTACGGTCGAGGAGAAAATGGAGGTCATGCTGGAGCATATCCGCCTTATCCTCAGCCTGAGCGCCAAGCCTGAAGAATTCGCAATGCATGAGGCACGCAAACACGCCGCATGGTATATGAACGGCTACTACGGTTCTGCTAAGTTCCGGGGAAGATGTTACCAGCTTGAAACATATGCACAGGCACAGGCGCTTGCGGAAGAATTTACCAGTTTACAGCGGTCAAGAGGTACTCTTTGTTAAGAATAACGAAAATTTCACCTAAATTTTGTAAAAAGTGCTGAAACGCCCGGAAATTTAATTTTTCATCTCCGGAAACGTCGCTGATACGTCGTTTTCAGAACTGCACTGTTAAGCACTTTTTTACAACGAAGCGTAAAACCTCAAAAAAAACATACAATATGTAATTGCAAAATTCCAAAATATATGGTATAATAAAAATGCAGAGAAGCGGTAACGCCGCTTTGAAAGGAAGATCATTATGAAGTTAAGAAAAGGTCGTGCTGTCGCTGCAGGCGGTATTCTCGCCGCTCTGTTAATATCAGTGGTCGGCTGTGCGGGAAAGGTCATCGGTCAGATGGACGAGGACGCTCCCATTATCAGCGAGACTGAAAACAGTGACCAGCAGCAGAGTGAAGTTCCTACCGAACCTGTCACTGAGGAGATCACTACCGAACCTGCTTCACCCGACAAGAGAGTTCATGTGACTGCTGCCGGTGATAATCTTATCCACTATTCAGTGTACAAGAACGCTGAACAGCTTGCCGGACCAGGTGAAAACTTCGATTTCAAGCCGCTTTATGAGAATGTAAAGGACATAATCCAGGCTGCTGATGTGGCTGTTCTGAACCAGGAAACTATCATCTCCGAAAGCAACGAGATCCGTGGTGCTAACGGCGGTGCGCTCCTGTTCAATTCGCCGCCGGAAGTGGCTGATGCGGTCATAGACCTGGGTTTTGATGTGTTTACTATGGCTAACAACCACCTGCTGGACTTCGGTGCTGATGCGCTGGAGGAATCCATAAGGTTCTGGAACAAGAAGGCTGAGGAAAATGATCTTACCGTTCTGGGCGCTTATCTGAACCAGGAGGATGCTGATGATATCCGTATCCGTGAGGTCAATGGCGTGAAGATCGCTTTTCTTGCTTACGCTGAGCATATCAACGGCTTTGAGTTCCCCGAAGGCTCGCCGCTGCGAGTTGTCATGAACTACGAGGAAGACGTTATCAAGCGCCAGATCAAAGAGGCTAAAGAGAAGGCTGATGCCGTTATTGTCTCTGCACACTGGGGCGTTGAGGATACCCACCTTGTTTCTGATGACCGCATAGAGCTTGCCAATAAAATGGTGAACTGGGGCGCTGATGTGATCCTGGGCTGCCATACCCATACCGCTGAAACTATGGAGTGGATAACCCGTGATGACGGCTCTAAAGGCTTTGTCTACTACTCTATGGGCAATTTCATCTGCTGTCAGACTGATAACTTCAACCTGGTTGGAGAGATGCCCGATTTCGATATAGTCGTTGACGGCGAGACCGGTGAGGTCTATCTTGACGATGTGGGATGTATACCAAACATTATCCACTATGAATCACCAGACTTCGCTAACCTGAGAGTGTACCCCTACAGTAAGTATACTCCCGAACTTGCCGCAAGACATGGAGTGCCTTACGCTATCCCTCAGGGTACGTATACGGACTTCAGCTGGGATATCGTTAATGATATAATCGACGAGAGTATCCCGGAAGAATTCAGGAAACTGGACAAATGATTTGATTTGTTCACAAAGCGTTCACAAACTATAGCTTTATTAAGTTTTCTGTAAATTTTTTCATTGTGCAAACCGTTCAAAAACAGGGCGGAGTGTTTATATAAAGTACCAAAAACGATATAAACCTATTTACTTTTTCCGCCGCCTGTTATATAATAAAATCGTGAATAAATATAGTTTTGGGATCGCTTATCTCATCACGGCAGTGTGATGCGTCTTATGATGAAACTGCTGCGTGGATCGGCGCTTTGCCGTCAGGTCAGTTTCCGACCCGGCAGCGCTTCCCAGATTTGTTCATGTACGGTTTCACAGGCGAATGCGGTACAGTGTACCGTACTTAAGACAAGATATAATTAAAGGGGCACCTGTTCCTTTGTTATATAACATTAATGAAGAAGGAGGAAAAAAAATGAAGACAAAAAAGATAGTCATCGGAGCAATGGCTGCAGCGATGCTCTCACTCTCACTCACATCTCTTGCTCCCGCTACTGCTGCTGACGAAACAGTGCAGATATCTGTCAGCGAGGCAGAGGCTCAGGCAGGAGGTACATTTACTGTGGAGGTGTCCTTTGCGGATATTCCTGCTACAGCAATCCAGGCAACTCAGTTCGCTTTCACTTTTGACAGCAGTGTGCTGCAGATCACAGACATCACAGCTGGCCCTATCACAGAGACAGGTGCTGACAAGGCTGATGATACCGCTTCTGAAATGCCCACATTCAATACTTATATAAGCAATACACAGGGCTGGGCAAGCGTAATGTGGTCTACAAAACTCACTGATCCCGCTTATCTTATTAAGAACGATGGTGTATTCTGCACTATCAGCGGAACAGTTGCTGAGAATGCCCCTGATGGTAAGAGCGAAATCAAGGTCGTTCCTACTGATCGTGAGACTTTCGATGGTTCTGGTGTAGCTAATGATATCATCGATATGGGCTATAAGTCAAACGATGGTTACGTTCAGTACCAGGTCAAGACTAATGACGGCGGCGTTGTTATCGGTACAGCTACTTCTGGTAAGTACCTGAAGGGCGATGCTGATTGCAGCGGTGATGTTTCTATCTCTGACGTTGTTACAGTTCTTCAGTATGCAGCTAACAAGGCTAAGTATCCTCTTGATGCAGAAGGTCTTGCAAATGCAGACGTTGACGGCAATGGCGTTGTAGATGCTAACGATGCTTTCGAGATCCAGGTATATGACGCTACCAAGGAGTGGCTTCACTGATTTTTAAGCCATTAGATCCAAAGATTATCTGATTTGTCCCCCTTACAAAGGAATACAAACCCAATTCACTAAGTTATTAATAGGCGTAAAAACCTAAAAGAAAGGAATTATTACAAATGAAGAAACTTATTTCTGCAGTATCATCTCTCGCGATGGCTGCAACAATGGTAGGCGCAGCTGTTCCTTTTGCTACAGGTGCTGCTGACGCAAGTGCTACACTGGAAGTTCGCCCCTTCGTTAACAAGGACGGCTCTGCTGTTTCCACAACAATCACACAGGAGCAGATCGCTGCTGGCGACGTTACAATCCCTGTAGGCGTTTACGTAGTTAAGGAGAGCTCTGACATCAAGTCTATGCAGGCTCAGATGGCTATCGATTCTAAGGACGGCAACGCAACACCTGAGTATGTAACATTCTCTGGCGTAGCTGCTGATATGCCTTACGGTCCTAAGGACACATACTTCACAACAGATTACGCTTACACAGCTGATATCGCTACAAATATGCTGGTTGGACCTATGGGTTCAGTTTCTGCTGGCAGAAGAGGCGTAGAGGTTGTTTCTGCTGGTACAAGCGCATTCTCTATCGATAAGGGATACAAGGAAGCTGGCGTTACAAACTACTGGTCTTCTATCGCTTGGATCGCTCCTAACGATGGCTGCGAGTGGACAGGTGCTAAGTCTGATGACTATCCTCTGTACGTTGTAGACGTTAACTTCGCTAAGGGTACACCTGCTGGTACATACACAATCGATTTCTGTGAGTACGGCGCTCCTGAGAACGACAACAACAGATCTTGCAACATCAACACATTTGATGGCACAGATTTCAACAAGAAGGTTGGTAACCTTGAACTCAAGCCCCTTACAATCACAATCGAGGGTGATGTAGCTACAACTACATCTAACGAGGCTACAACAACTACAACAACTACAGCTACTACAACTGCTCCTGTTACAACAACTACAACTACAACACAGGGCGAGCAGCCTCAGCTTGGCGATTACAACTTCATCTTCCCCAAGGATAACATTGATGATCTGATCGCTGCTAACGATGAGATGCACATCGAGGACAACGGTGACGGCACACTGACATACTACATGGACGTTGCTGTTGACGTTCCTGATACTGACCTGGTAGCTGCTATCAAGCTGACTCCTGGCAGCATGAGCGTTCCCGCTGGCGTTACATACGACGGCTTCGAGGTAACTTCTTACGCTACATCTATGAAGGCTGGTTGGGAGAAGACAGGTGACTACCTGTACCTGAAGACTCTCAAGGGCGGTTCTGAGCCTGATTACCTCATCGAGGACGAGCCTATCATCACACTGAGATTCGTTGTTGATAAGGACTTCGAGGGCACAGTACCTGTAACAATGGATGCTGGTATCGTTTGCGTACAGCTTGAGGACGAGAACCACACTAAGGTTGAGCATGATGCTACTATCGTTGCTGGTTCCTTCACAAAGGGTTCTGCAGTAGAGACAACTACATCAACCGAGGAAGTTACTACAACAACTTCTAAGGAAACAACTACAACTACAAGCGAGGTTACTACAACTACAACAAGCAAGGTAACAACTACAACTACAACTACAACTGCTGAGCCTGGTACTCTCCTTTACGGTGATACAAACTGCAACGGCGTTGTAAACATTGCTGACGTTGTTGTACTGAACAAGTGGCTCAACGACGCAAGCTCTTACGCTATGAAGGATCAGGGTAAGATCAACGCTGACTGCTGCGACGCTAAGGGCGGCGAGGGTCTTGACGCTTCTGACTCCAAGGCTATCATCCAGAGCATCGTTCACCTTGTAAAACTTCCTTGCGCAGCTTCTGACCTTAAGTAATTCCGTCTGAGCAAAAGCAAGCTATATAATCGAATAGAGCTAAAGCTCAGAAAGGAAATGTACTGATGAAGAAACTGCTTTCGGCAGTTACATCCCTTGCTATGTGTGTATCTCTTACCACTGGTGCATTTGCTTCATCTATTGTTAGTGCTGCCGGCGGTGTATCCGCTGTGCAGCCTAACGTTAGTATGGGGAATTCTCTGGGTGTATCTGCCAATAAGACAGCAGACAACTACAACCTCATCTTCCCTACGGATAACATCGATGATCTCATCGCTGCTAACGATGAGATGCACATCGAGGACAATGGCGACGGCACACTGACATACTACATGGACGTTGCAGTTGACGTTCCCGATACAGATCTGGTAGCTGCTATCAAGATCACTCCCGGTGATATCCAGGTTCCCAGCGGCGTAAAGTATGATGGCTTTGAAACTACTTCATATGCTACTTCTATGAAGGCTGGCTGGGAGAAGACTGGCGACTATCTGTACCTGAAGACCCTCAAGGGCGGTTCAGAGCCAGATGTGCTGAATGAGTCAGAGCCTCTGATCACTCTGAGGTTCATTGTAGACAAGACATTCGAGGGCACAGTTCCTGTATCCTTTGACGATGCACTTATCTGCATTCAGCTTGATGACGCTAATCACACAAAGGTTGAGTATACTGCTAATATTACAGCTGGTTCGTTCACAATGGGCAATGCTACAGAAACAACTACAACTACTGCAGCAACCACAACAACCACTGAGAAACAGACAACTACAACTACAGCACAGCAGATAACAGGCGATTACAACCTCATCTTCCCCAAGGATGATATTGATGCACTTGTTGCTGCTAACGACCAAATGCATATCGTGGACAACGGCGATACACTGACATACTACATGGACGTGGCAGTCGATGTTCCTGATACTGATCTTGTAGCTGCTATCAAGATCACTCCTGGCGATATCACAGTTCCCAGCGGCGTAAAGTACGATGGCTTTGAGACAACTTCTTACGCTACATCTATGAAGGCTGGTTGGGAGCAGACAGGTGATTATCTGTATCTGAAGACCCTCAAGGGCGGTTCAGAGCCGGATGTACTTATTGAGTCAGAGCCTCTTATCACTCTGAGATTCGATATCGACAAGACTTTCGAGGGTACAGTTCCTGTAACCTTTGATGAAGCTATCATCTGCATCCAGCTTGATGATGAAAAGCATACAAAGGTTGAGTATCCTATAAGCATTAATGGCGGTTCATTTACAAAGGGTGCTGCTGCAACAACAACCAGCACTGCTGAAGCAACCACCACAACAACTACTAAGCAGACAACAACAACTACTACTGTTTCTACAACTGCTCCTGTTACCACAACTACAGATTACGCTGTTGCTGAAGGCGGCGTTGAGTGGATCATTCCTCAGGTAACCGCTAAGGCTGGCGAAAAGGTAACAATGGATATCGTTGTAAAGAGTTCTGATCTGGCTGTAGCAGGTGCTTCCTACTCTGTAACTGCTGCTGATCCTATCAAGTTCAGCAGTGTATCAAAGGATTCCGCTGCTTACGGTTCTGAGATCGTTAAGAACGAGGGTACAAACGAGTTCGCATTCGGCGAGGGCGTTGGTAAGGGCGTTGTAGCTGAGGATGGCTCAGTTATCATGACACTTACTTACGAAGTTCCTGCTGGTACTGCTGCTGGTAAGTATCCTGTAGAGTGGTCTGCTGAGGAAGTCAGCGATACTAACGGCAACATCATCACCGATAAGGTAACCTTCACTGACGGTTACATCGAGGTAGTTGATGACGCTGTCGAGGGTACTGCTGAGTGGGTAATTCCTGAGGTTCAGGCTAAGCCCGGCGAGACTGTTACTATGGACGTTGTTGTTAAGAACTCCGATCTGGCTGTTGCAGGTGCTTCTTATGTTGTAACTGCTAAGTCTCCTATCGAGTTCAGCGGCGTTTCCAAGACATCCGATGCTTATGGCTCTGAGATCACAAACAACGGCGGTACCAACGAGTTCGCATTCGGCGAGGCTGCTGGTAAGGGCGTAAAGGCTGCTGATGATGCAGTTATCATGACCCTGACCTACAAGGTTCCCGAGGGCACTGCTGCTGGTAAGTATCCTGTAGAGTGGTCTGCTGAGACTGTAAGTGATACAAACGGCAATATCATTACCGATAAGGTAACATTCACAAACGGTTATATCGAGGTAATCGATGACGTAGCTGAAGGCACTGCTGAGTGGGTTATCCCTCAGGTAAAGGCTAAGGCTGGCGAGACCGTTACTATGGACGTTGTTGTTAAGAAGTCTGATCTGGCAGTAGCTGGTGCTTCATACTCAGTTAATGCTGCATCACCCATCAAGTTCAGCGGCGTTTCCAAGACTTCCGAGGCTTATGGCTCCGAGATCACAAACAATGGCGATACCAACGAGTTCGCATTCGGCGAGGCTGCTGGTAAGGGCGTAACAGCTGCTGATGACGCAGTTATCATGACTCTTACTTACGAAGTTCCCGCTGGCACACCTGCTGGTAAGTATCCTGTAGAGTGGTCTGCTGAGACTGTAAGTGATACAAACGGAAATATCGTTACTGACAAGGTAACATTCACAGACGGTTACATCGAAGTAATCGACGATACTATCGAAGGCGAGATCAAGTGGGTTCTCGATGAGAAGACTGCTAAGCCCGGCGAGACAGTTGAACTGAAGGCTGTTGTTGTTGATTCTGACAACGCTCAGCTTCCTATCGCAGGCGCTCAGTTCCTCGTAACTCCCGATTCACCTATCGAGTTTACATCTGTTTCCAAGGCATCTGATGCTTATGGCTCTGAGATCGTAAACAACGGTACCGAGTACGCATTCGGTGAGGGCAAGGGCAGCGGCATTGCTGCTAAGGACGGCGACGTTGTTGCTGTATTCACCTACACAGTTCCTGAGGATACTGCTCCTGGTGACTACCCTGTTAAGTGGTCCGATGCATTCATCTGCGATACTAACGGTAATCCTCTTACAACCCAGGTAACTCTGGAAGACGGTATGATCCACGTTGTTGATGATAAGGTTACAGGCGACATCACATGGACAATTCCTGAGAAGGAAGCTGTTCCTGGTGAGACTGTTGACCTTGAGGTTAAGGTTTCTGTTGGCGAGGGCGGTAATCTCCCCGTTGCAGGTGCTCAGTTCCTCATCACTGCTGCTGATCCTATCGGCAATGTTTCCGGCGTAAGCGGCTCTGCTCCTTACGACGCAACAATCGTAAACAACGCTACTGAGTTCGCATTCGGTCAGGCAGTTGGTAAGGGTATCGAGGCTGAGGACGGTTCTATCATCTTCACTCTCACTTACGACGTTCCTGCTGACATCGAGCCTGGCAAGTACCCTGTTACTTGGTCCGGTGAATTCATCAGCGACACTAATGGTAATCCCATTACTGAGTATGTAACTTTCGTTGACGGTGCTATCATCATTCCTGAGGTAACTACTACAACAGAGTCTACAACTACTACAGACACAGAGACTACCACAACAACTACAGACACAGAGACTACCACAACTTCTACTGAGTCTACATCCACTACAGACACAGAGACTACTTCAACATCTACTGAGTCTACATCCACTACAGACACAGAGACTACTACAACAGAGTCTACAACTTCTACTGATACAGATACAACTACATCTACAGTTACTACAACAACTGAGGAGGTTACTACAACAACAACTTCTTCTATAACAGTAGCTGAGGGTAACGTAATCTGGCAGGTACCCACTGTAACTGCTGAGCCTGGTGATACAGTTACAATGGACGTAATCGTTATCGATCCTAACGATACTAAGCTCCCTGTAGGCGGTGCACAGTTCATCGCAACTATCAGTGACGAGTCAATCGCTCTCACAGGTATCTCCGGTTCAACTGGCTACGGCGCTGACGTAGTATTCAACGGTAACGAGATCGCATTCGCTGAGGCATCCGGTAAGGGCATTGGCGCTCCTGCAAATGGTCAGGTAGTAACTCTGACATATCAGGTTCCTGAGGACATCGCTGACGGCGAGTATCCTGTAAACCTCACATCTGTATTCGCTTCTGACGAGAATGGTCAGGATATCACATCCAAGATCATGGTTCTGCCTGGTGCAATTGTTGTTAAGCGTCCTATCTCAACATCAACTGACACAGCTACAACCACAACAAGCGATACAACATCTACAACTTCTACAGAGACAACCTCAACAGAGTCTACAGAGACAACCTCTACAACTTCTGGTGAGACAACCTCTACAACATCCGGTGAGACTACATCAACCACATCTACAGCTACAACAACAACTGAGGAGGTTACTACAACAACAACTTCTTCTATAACAGTAGCTGAGGGTAATGTAATCTGGCAGGTACCCACTGTAACTGCTGAGCCTGG
>JAGBJO010000051.1 GCA_017934425.1 Ruminococcus sp. | reverse complement strand
CGCAGATTTTTGAGCAGAATTTCTACGCAGACAAGAAGATAAAATGCAGGCGGGCTGTCGCCCGGCAAGTTTTATCGACGCAGTATGCGTAAAATTCTGCCAAAAAGATGCGCTTTAGGATTAGTGTCAACACGCCCTAGTATGAACTGCGGCGGTAAACTTCCGCTAAAGAAAGAGTTCAGCGCAATTACGCATTACGCATTACGCATTATTAATCAGTTGAGTGCTGCAAGAAGTTCGTCAACCTTGTCGGTTTTCTCCCATGCTACGCCCAGTTCCTCACGTCCCATGTGACCATATGCTGCAAGCTGACGGTACTGGGGCTTTCTCAGTTTCAGGTTCTTGATTATAGCAGAGGGACGCAGATCAAATACCTTTGATACTGCCTCAGACAGCGCATTCTCGTCCTTCTTGCCTGTGCCGAATGTGTCTACAAGAATTGAGATAGGCTGTGCTACGCCAATAGCGTATGAAAGCTGTACCTCGCACTTGTCAGCAAGTCCTGCTGCTACGATGTTCTTTGCGATGTAACGTGCTGCGTATGCGGCGCTGCGGTCAACCTTTGTGGGGTCCTTACCGCTGAATGCTCCGCCGCCGTGACGGGAGTATCCGCCGTAAGTATCAACGATGATCTTACGTCCTGTCAGACCGCTGTCACCCTGAGGTCCGCCTACTACGAATCTGCCTGTAGGATTGATGTAGATCTTTGTATTCTCGTCCATAAGGTCAGCAGGAATTACCGCACGGATAACCACGTCCTCGATGTCCTTGCGAAGCTGCTCCAGAGTAACATCAGCAGAGTGCTGTGAGGAAATAACTACTGCATCCACACGAACAGGCTTGTCATCGTGGTACTCGATAGTTACCTGTGACTTTCCGTCGGGTCTGAGGTAGCGCAGAGTGCCGTCCTTGCGAACCTCTGTCAGTTTCAGAGCCAGCTTGTGTGCCAGAGAAATAGGCAGCGGCATCAGCTCAGGTGTCTCGTTGCAGGCATAGCCAAACATGATACCCTGGTCGCCTGCGCCATTGGAAAGACCGTCACTGTCGTTGTCCTGCTCTCTGTACTCGTAAGCCTCGTTAACACCCATTGCGATATCAGGTGACTGCTCGTCGATAGTTGTGAGTACTGCACAGGTGTGAGCGTCGAAACCGTACTTTGCTCCGTCGTAGCCGATATCAGCTACTACCTTTCTTGCGATAGCAGGGATATCCACCTTAGCCTTTGTGGAGATCTCACCCATACACATGATCATACCTGTAGTAACTACAGTCTCGCAAGCAACACGGGAATTCTCGTCCTGCTCAAGCATAGCGTCCAGAACTGCGTCAGAGATCTGATCGCAGATCTTATCGGGATGTCCCTCAGTAACGGACTCCGATGTGAAAAATACCTTCTTCATTGTTTAAACCTCCTTATTGTTCCTTATCATGATTCCAACAAAAAAAGCGCCCTTTACGGACGCTCTGAATTCTGAAAAAAGCTCACGCTCCTCATCTTCCGGAATAATCCGCAGGAATTAGCACCTTGATAATCAGGTTGCCGGGCTTCACAGGACCTGTCCCTCCGCCACTCTTGATAAGGTTATGAACTTATTATACTACAATGATATTCAATTGTCAATAGTTATCGAAAAATGTTGCATCATGATAACAGAAATAATTTGTGATGCAGTATATTCAATTTTTTTTCCGGTACGCAGTCGGTGTCATTCCCACAAGCTTCTTGAACTGACGCATGAAGTGTTCCTCGTTGTCATAGCCGCACATCGCCGACACCTGCGATACGGTGCAGCTTGTCTCGCTGAGTATCTCCTTCGCCTTCTCGATCTTGCCGCTTATTACGTCCGTCATGCAGGACACGCCGAATACTTCCCGATAAAGGTGCTGGAAATAGGAGCGTGACATATTCACATACGCCGCCATTGTGTCCACATTCCACTTCATCTGTGGGTTGCGGTATATCTTCTCACGCAGTTCCGCAAGTGAGGTATAGTGCGGGTCTATAGCCTGGGTGGAGTTGTCCCCCGGCATACCTGCATCGGAAAGCTTGATGAGCAAGGTTTTGAGCAGGTTCTCCATCATTTTTATACGCCGGGAATTCAGCGAATAAAACTCCTCCTGAATATTGCGGATAAGCTGACTGATGAACTCCCAGTCCGAAAAGCGGACGGGTTTTCCGGGTTCGAGGGAAAGCGACTCGATGAACTCGCTGTCGCCCTCGGTATCGAAGCAGAGCCAGTCACAGACCAGTATCTCGTCATCTGCCCCGAACTGCGCCGAACTTTTTTCATCAAAGAGAATGGCTGTATTCTGCGGAAAACTAAGCATCTGCCCGTTCAGCGGAAGTTTCACCGCACTTCTGGCAAGCAGCATTATCCACTTTTTGTCGCCCACATTTCCGGAAAACGTGTAGTCCCTGCCGTACACGCTTCCCCAGCCTGCACTGTAAACGTTCATGATCCGCTCCTTTCCGCAATAAACCGCCAGGGTTTGCTTTTCCACGGTTCGCCGGCGTAGTCGATACCCACTCTCGGCGCAGTAGTTATCCCTGGCTTGAAACCGTCGTCCTCGAACCACAGATCCTCGCAGCCATCAAGTAGTACGCCATTGAAACTGCTATCGACCTGCAAGTACTTCGTAAGCCGTGCAGGGCCTTCGTACCCCTGACAGCAGCGGATAAGTATACCCTGGGGCTGCTCTGGCTCGCCTGTGACCACATTCATCAGCCAGTGTATGCCGTAGCACAGGTAGACGTAGTACACGCCGCTTTGCCCGAAAAGCAGCTCTGTGCGCTTCGTCCGTCCCTTTGATGCATGGCACGCCTTGTCCTCCTGCCCACGGTACGCCTCAGTCTCGGTGATACGTGCTTTCAGGAGCGTTCCGTCCGGCATTTTCCGCACTATCAGCTTTCCCACCAGATCAGGTGCGGCTTCAAGAACGTCACGGCGGAAAAATTCTCCGGTGAGCCGCATATTATACTTTCAGTTTATCAGCAAGTTCCGCATCGGGCTTTACGAAAGCGGTGCTGTAGTTGGTGAAGATCACCTTTCCGGGCTTAGCGCCAGAGGGTTTCTTAACAAATTTAGCAAGGCAGTAGTCCACCGGCACAAGCGTTGAATTTCGTCCACGACTGTTGACCGCCGCAATTATCGCCGCCTCCTCGATAGTCCTGTCGGGAGGAGTTTCGCCCTCGGTGACTATAATGACGTGAGAACCGGTAATGGTCTGGGTATGCAGCCAGATATCCGATTTTTCGGCAAATTTCAGAGATAGCTGGTCATTCTGGTGATTGTTTCGTCCCACAAGAATGGTATACCCGTCGCTGGAACGATACTCAATTGGCGGCAGCGCTTTCGGGGGCTTAGTCTTGCCGGAAGTGCTGCGGATATACCCCTGCTCACTCAGTTCAAGGCGAAGCTGGGTGATGTCGTTACCGGAGGAGGCTCTTGTCAGCGCATCGAAAACGCTGTCCAGGTATTGCAGTTCCTCCTCGCCACGGCTGATCTGGTCGGTGAGTTTTTCCTCGGCGGTAACGCGCTTTTTATACTCATTGTAATAATGTTGTGCGTTCTGTGCTGGAGTTTTGCGCTTGTCAAGTTCTATGGTGACCTGTGGGCAGTCCTCCTCATAAAAATTCTCCAGAACTGCCGAAGAATCGCCCTTTTGCAGCCTGTACATATTCGCTGAGATAAGGTCGCCCCAGAGCTTGAACCTTTCCTTTTCGGCGCACGCTCCCAGTTCCTCACGCTGCACGTTTATTCGTCGGGACGTGCGCTCTGTCAGGTTCACCAGCAGCTTGAAAAGGTCGTTTGCACGCTGTTTTGTCCGGGCAGCCTGGTCACGCTCGTAGAAGAAGTAGTCCAGAACCGCCGACGCTGTGGGCAGTTCACGGGTATACATCAGCGTTCCGAACTGGCTCAGGCGAATGAAGCTGAAGTCCTTGAGCATACCGTCCTTGTCGCTGACCACTGAGAAGCAGCACTTACCCTCAGTAAGCTGTTCACGGGTTCGCTTGATGATGAAAAGCAGTCGATCGAGCTGGTCGCCGTCCACCGTATCGCTCTGGAGATGCTCGCCACGTCCGGCGAAGTAAGCCCATTCCCTTGCCAGAATTGGCGATATTCCTTCAAATACACGGATAAGTGCCTTAGAAAGTTCAAGCTGGCCAACGCTACGCAGGCGGCTGACTATTTCCTCCGGCTGAGCGTCCAGGAAGCAGAGGCGGTCGTCACGGGGCGGCAGGGTGTAGGTCATTCCCGGCAGAACAAGGCGCTGCCGTGACATTTCCTCGTCAACTCGCTTGATGCTGTCGATGACCTTTCCTTCCTGGCTGATGACGATGAGGTTCGAGCAGCGTCCCATGATCTCGCAGGCGAGGGTGACGGTCACGATGTCGCCCAGTTCGTTCACGCACTCAAAGTCCAGGAACAGGATTCGCTCCAGACCGTCCTGGCGGATAGCGATGAGTTTTCCGCTGCCCAGGCGCTTTCGCAGGAGCATACAGAACATGGGCGGTGTCTGGGGGTTATCCACGGATTTCTCGGTGATGTGAACTCTTGCACTGCCGGCATTTGCCGAAATATAGAGCTTTTTGCTGCCCTGGCGAGTTCTTATGGATATGACCACTTCCTCACGGGAGGGCTGGTGGATCTTCTCCACCCTGCCGCCGATCAGCGGTGTCAGTTCGCTTTTAACTGCGTAGAGAAACGCTCCGTCAAGAGCCATAGTATCATTCCTTTGCTAAATTTTCCACAATATCTGGTCTGTAATTTCAGAAAATGCAAGTCAGTTTTTGCGGTAGGATAGAATTTCAAAGTCTGCCTGAGTAGTAAGATGTTCCAGCGCTTCAAGCCGGGACTGTTCGGTTTTGCCGGTTTTGTAGTAGTACGGTGTCATGGAGAAAAGACTGCGAATGTCCTCAGCACAGTTCAGTTTCATGTCAAAGCTGACACGTTTGCTTTTCAGAAATGTGAAGCCGTCCAGTTCATAGGGTTTCACTTCATTCTTGTACGGACGGTCGTATATTGCCGATTTCAGTTCCCAGAGATGGTTTTCGGAGGGAATCACCATTACCATAATTCCACCAGGTTTCAGTACTCTCAGGAATTCTTCGCCGCAGTATGGTGCAAACAGTGTCATAAGAATATCGCATGAACAGTCACCTACCGGCATTGAAAATATGCTGGCAGCAGCAAAAGTAACGTTCTTCTCACGTTTTGCTGCATAGTCCACAGCAGTCTTGGAAATGTCAATTCCGATCATATTCACCGCAATATCTGACCGGTCAAAATTTGCTCTGACGAGGGAGGTATAGTACCCCTCTCCACAGCCAGCATCAAGGAGAGTATCGCCATTTTTCGCAAAACTTCCCACCGTCCGGCAGAGTTCCTCCGCAAGCGGACTGTAGAAGCCCTTGTCCAGAAACGCCCTCCTCGCCTGCACCATAAGCTTGTTATCGCCGTGAACTCCGCTGCCGGTGGACTGTAAAAGATTTACATATCCACTCCGGGCGCAGTCGAAACAGTGACGGTTAGGGCAGAGGTAGCTTTTTCCCGATATACTGAGGTTTTCTCCGCATACCGGGCATATGAGCGCACCCATCACACATAATCGCAGGGGTCGGTCGAACTCTCTGCGATCTCCACATCAAGCTGGGGGAACTTCTCCTCCAGCGCACGGCGAAGCTCAATTAGAACCGGGTTTTCCGTGTGGAAATGTCCGCAGTCAAACAGTGCAAAGCCAGTATTTTGGGCGCTGATCCACACGTCATGCTTCACATCACCTGTCACAAGTGCATCGCACCCCTTCTGCATAGCCAGGGAAAGCATTGATCCGCCAGAACCGGAACAAAAGGCGATCCTGCGTAATTTGCGGCGTATACCGGAGGTGAAACGAACCAGCGGACAGCCGAAAATTTTCTTCATTTCCCTTGCAAAATCACGAATATCCACCTCGTCGGTCAGGTTAACTATCCAGCCAAGATTCAGGTCGCCGCCCAGTTCCTCGAAATGCTCCGGCTCGCCCTCGATACGGTAGCTATGCAGGAATTTTCGCAGTATTACGCCATTTGTTCCACCGGGAGCTATGTCCAGATTGGTGTGCATACAAATCGCAGAAATATTGTTGTACACCAGTTTATGTACCGGATCGCCGGCGCTTACACGCTTGATAGGGTCGAAAATTACTGGGTGGTGGGAAATGATAAGGTTCGACAGCTTGCTTGCAGCCTCATTTACCGCAGCATTGGTAATGTCAAGGCTCAGGATAACCGTCTCCGCCTCACGGGTCGCCGACTCAACCAGCCAGCCGGAATTATCCCATTTTTCCTGGGTGCTGAAAGGACATATGGAATCAAGATAGCTGTAGATCTTGCTGATCTCTACAGGCTGCGAGCCATTGCGAAGCTTGTAGGCGATAGCGTTGTTGTGGATACCCTCCTCACGATATCCGGCATCGGAAAGGGTAAGGGCAACATTGTCATAGCGGTTTGCCAGCCGGTTGCGATAATTTTCGGCAAGGGTATCATCATTGTCGAAGAAACCGTAAATAGCGTCGAACTCGGAAAGTCTGCGGCAGTCCGGATTATGCTCCGCACACATCACCACGTACATCTTCTTATCCTCAAGGACTACGTACTCCTCAGTGATGCACAGCTTCATATCGTAGATACACTTTCGCAGAACCTCCGGCTTGGTCATCGGCTGGAGTATCCACCGTATATTGGTGTGTTCACGGCGGTCAGCGCAGCGGATTATCTCAGCGATAGTTTCTCCGCCCATTCCTGCGATGACAACGTCCGACACGCCTTTCAGGGGAACGTCCTTCAGACCGTCAGAGAGTATAAGCTGAACCTTATTGCTGATGCCGTACTTTTTTACAGTCTTGGCAGCAGCCAGTAGCGGCCCTTCCTTAACGTCCGAGGCGATGACCTTGCTGCATTTGCCGGAATTTATCAGTTCAGCGGCAAGCAGAGCGTGGTCAGTACCAACGTCGCATACGATGCCCTCACCTGATACCAGGTCAGCGCACTTTTGCAATCTCTTATCAAGCATATCCAACAACCTTCCATAGTCCGCAACGGCTGTTACGGATAATTATTCTCAAATAATTACAGCGTGCCGAAAACCGACACGCTGCGTCTTTTACATCAAGGCTCACAGAGCCTTCCGCCCGGTTGGGGCATTGCGTTCGACAGGAGCGCTTATGCCTTCTGTGCAAAATGCTCGTTGAGCTTTGCTACGAGGGCATCAGGATCAGTACCATGAACGGCACAAGCCTGCTCGATAGTCTCTCCTCTTGAAGCAGGGCAGCCCAGGCAGTGCATACCTATTTCAAGGAACAGAGGTGCAACCTCGAAATCAACGTCGAGGATATCTCCGATAACAGTTTCCTTTGTGATCTGCATTTGAATCACTCCTTTCCGGGACAGAGGCAAAGCCTCATTGGGTTCTGACCGTAGATAGGTCAGGTGCTTACTCAGCGTTCAGCTTAGCGTAGCACTCGCTGCAATAAACAGGTCTGCCGTCCTTGGGCTCGAAAGGAACCTTAGCCTCGCCGCCGCAAGTAGCACAGACGCCTGTAAACATAACTCTCTCGCCTCTGCCTGCATTCTTTCTTGCATCACGGCAGGGCTTACATCTCTGAGGCTCGTTAGTAAAGCCTTTCTCTGCAAAGAACTCCTGCTCACCAGCGGTGAAAACGAACTCGCTGCCGCACTCCTTGCAGACTAATGTCTTGTCTTCGTACATTTTGATTTACCTCGCTTAAATTATTTGGACCCGGACCGGATTTCCACCGATATCTTTGCTTTACAACGCTCTCGATTAAGCTACGCAGGTCATTTTCAATCTGTCTGATCGCTTATATACGCCCTTATTTTCCTTCTTGCACGCTGCATGGCGTTATCCACAGCCTTCTCAGTAAGTCCCAGTTTTTTGGCAGTCTCCTTATAGGAATTTCCGGCGACCACCTGGCTGAACACCTCACGTTCAGTATCGGACAATCTGGTATTCACAGCCTGCCAGAGTTCGGAGAAGTACTCCTTACCAAGCAGTATCTTTTCCGGGTCACACACATCTGAGGAAAGCTCTGGCTGTTCGTCCAGCGCTTCACATACTGGGTATTTACCTGTTTTGCGAAGGTAGGAAAGCATACGCCGGACTATGCAGGTCTCGGCAAAGGTAGAAAATTTAACGTTTTTTTCAGGGCAATAAGCATTAGCAGCAATATACAGACCGATAAGTCCCTCCTGCTGAAGATCTTCGCTGTCAGCGCCTCGGCCGGCATAGATAGCGGATTTAATGATTATAAGTCTGGAATATCGCAGAAGTATGGCATTTGCAGCTTTAACGTCAGTTTTCGCCAGTGCTGCAAGTTCCTCGTCTGTTTTGCCGCAGAATTCATTCAAATCGAAATCAAGATCAAGCAAGTTATCCACCCAACAATCAGTTACTATATCGGTAATATTGCGCTGCCCTGCCCCGATCTGGGGCAAAGGGCAGTCACACAGACCTCATATCAGAGGTCAAAGATCACGGTATTACGCCGAGAATCAGTTATTATCAGGATTCTTGGCAGCTTCTTCCTCAGCAGCTCTGAGCAGGTCAGCCATATCGTTATTGAAGCTGAAAGCCTTCTTAGCGGGCTTCTGCTCCTCACGCTTAGGCTGCTCAGCAGGCTTCTTATCAGCGGAAGCGGCTGACTGTGCAGGCTTAGAAGCCATATCCTTGAAAGCAGCGTCCCAGGAATCGTTCACAGGCTTTGCGCCGGAATTAGCGGAAGAAGCAGGAGCGCCATCCTTCTTATCGGAGGGCTTTTCATCGCTTACAGCATTTCTTGCCTTGCCGATAATATCCTGAGCCTCTGTCATACGATCAGAAGCCTGGTTTGTGAGTCTCTTGATAGCATTGCTTATATCAGAGAAGCTGGAGTTTACGCTCTCGATCTCGTTAAGGAGAGTTGAGCGTACAGTCTTGGACATAGCATCAACTCTGTCTGACTTAGCATTAGCCTCGTCGATAGTAGCCTTAGCCTGAGCATCAGCCTTCTTGATAGTCTCCTCAGCCTTAGCGTCAGCTTCCTTGACTGTCTTTTCAGCAGTAGCGTTAGCCTCATTAACGATCTTATCAGCCTTAGCAGTAGCTTCCTTAGTAGCCTTATCGAGGACTTCCTCAGCTTCCTTAGTCATCTTGGCAGCCTTCTCCTCAGCTTCCTTAGTTACCTTAGCAGCATTTTCCTCTGCCTCCTTAGTAACCTTTTCAGCCTTCTCCTCAGCGTCCTTCTTGAGGTTGTTAACAGTCTTCTGAGCCTCAGCGAACATTGTACCCATCTGAGCGATAGGATCTGCTGACTCAGTTCTCAGCTTCTCGATATCAGCCTTCAGTTCGCTGATCTCAGCGTCCTTCTTGGCAGCAGCATCAGCAGCTTCCTTAGTAAGCTGAGTGATCTTGCCGTCCTTATCAGCAGCTTCCTTGACCTTTGCAGCAGCCTCGGCAGTCTTAGCCTGTACCTCAGCAGTAAGCTTCTGTACTTCAGCCTTCAGCTTAGCGATCTCGCCGTCAGCGGCAACATTCTGAGCCTGAGCGTTATTCTGCTGCTGAGCCTGAGCATTGTTATTCTGCTGGGACTGAGCCTGTGCATTCTTCTGAGCCTGTGCAGCGGCGGCAGCAGCAGCGGCAGCCTTCTGCTCGGAAGCCTTCAGCTGCGCACGGAGGTTATCGATCTCCTTCTTAGCAGCTTCAAGAGCAGCATTTATCTGTGCATTGTTAGCGTTATTTGCGTTATTAGCAGGAGCGCCGCCCTTTTCCTGAGCAGCCTTCAGCTGCGCACGAAGGGAGTCGATCTCCTTCTTAGCAGCATTGAGAGCCTCCTGAGTCTGAGCGCTGATCTGGGGATTACCGCCAGCAGCGGGAACGCCCTTCTTAGCAGCTTCAAGCTGCTTTTTTAGTTCCTCCATCTCCTTGTTAGCAGCTCTGAGAGCGTTATTGGAAGCATTGAGCTTCTCCTGGAGGTTTTCTACCTGACTTCTTAACTTTATGATCTCCTGAGGATCAGAGGGACTCTTTTCCTGAGCAGCCCTGAGATCTCTTTCCAGACCTTCTATCTTTGAATTGAGCTCGTCAAGGTAAGTAAGAACGTCTTCTTTAACGAAGCCTTTCTGCATACCTTTCGTTTCTCTTAATACGCTCGGTTCTTCCATAATATTCTCCAATCCCCGCAAGATGCGGATAAAAATTCAAGGGGATAAACACGCCTTTAGATAATTATACCACATTTTATATTCTAATTCAACTATTAAAATGTAGAATTTTTTATCTTAAATTAGTGCATTTTACTACAAAAAAATGTTGAAAAAAATGGAATATCCGCAACTATGGTCAAATGTAATAATTAAGTATAATATTACTCAGCGGAATATTCTGCTTCGATAAGTAATAGTATTGTATGTAGTTATCTGCGGTATATCCTAAGAAAAAAGGTACTCCCGGTCAGAATACCGGAAGTACCTGTGGATATGTTCAATATATCAGTTACCGAGCATCTTGAAGATGTCGTCCAGATCGTAGTCTGTATTAGATGAACGAGGCTTGGGAGCGGGCTTGCCCAGGTCGAGATCCTCGATAAGGGGGTTGTCGATGCGGATAACGTCCTCCTCAGACTCCTCGTCCTCATCAGCAGAAGTATCGGGATCGTCGTAGCCGGCAGCGATAACAGTAATAGTCATCTCGTCCTGCATATCCTCCTTGAAAGCAGTACCGAAGATGAACTCAACACCGTCAGCAGCTTCCTCAGTTATCATCTTAGTAGCCAGATCAACATCGGAGGAAAGGATATCCTCAGACATAGCGATATTGATAAGCAGTCTCTTAGCGCCGGAGATGGAAGTCTCAAGCAGCGGGCTCTGGATAACAGCCTCGGCAGCTTCCTTTGCCTTGTCCTTGCCTGAACCGTGACCGATAGCCATATGAGCGTAACCTGCACCACGCATGATAGTGGATACGTCAGCGAAGTCGAGGTTGATGTAACCCTCCTCAACGATCAGGTCAGAGATGCTCTTTACACCGGTCTTGAGGATATCGTCAGAGAGTGCGAATGACTGCTTCATAGTAAGCTGCTGCTTCTCCTGACCAGCCAGAAGTCTCTCATTGGGGATAACGATAAGAGAGTCAACATATTTTTTCAGTTCAGTGATACCACGCTCAGCCTGAGCCATTTTCTGCTCTCTCTCAAAGAGGAAAGGCTTTGTAACAACGGCAACAGTGAGTATGTCCATTTCCTTAGCGATCTTTGCCACGATAGGAGCAGCACCAGTACCGGTACCGCCGCCCATACCGGCAGTAATAAAGATCATATCAGCACCCTTGAGGTGAGCCTCGATCTCATCTCTGCTCTCCTCAGCAGAACGCTGACCGATCTCAGGCTTATTACCAGCGCCTCTGCCCTTTGTGAGCTTTGCGCCGATCGGTATTCTTGTAGTAGCTTTTGACTTATTAAGAGCCTTAGCGTCAGTATTGATTGCAATATACTCGATGTCGCTAACGCCTGAATCGACCATACAATTGACAGCATTTCCGCCGCCTCCGCCAACTCCGATAACTTTTATATTGACATCGGGTTCCATTGCTTCTTCGTAGTTAAAATCTGACATTTAGAAACTCCTCCTATATTCGTGATCCTGTAATCAGGTTATAATCATTCATTAAATACACATCTTATTTTAGCATACAATTTGTAATTTTTCAAGTCAAATTCAGCAATTCTCAAATTTCTGCACATTTGACAATTCGCTCCCTTGAATTTTCAGCATATTGTACAAAGTTTTTTGGTATCAGTTGTAAATATCGCCGCCGGAATAATCCTGCTGCCAATCCTGGGAATAATCATCGCCGTACCACTCCTGCTGGCTGTAGTCAGGTTCGGGCTGCCACTGTTCGCCGCCGGAGTAGTCATAGCCGCCGGAATAGTCGTATTCACCGGAATAATCCTGGCTGTAGTCGGGTTCAGGCTGCCACTGCTGGGTATCGCTGCTGCTTGTATCTCCGCCGAACGGATCTGCTGTATCATCGGTATCATCATCGCCGGAAGCATCAGAATCCCAGCTATTTCCGTTATCCCATACATAGCTGTCACCTGACTGGTCACTTTGACTAAGCTGTGGCGCTCCGCTTTGGCTTTCGTTTGATGAAGTATCGCTGCCAGATTCTTCGGTGCTGTCGTCCTCGTCCTTTTCCTTGGGGTCGGGGGAGATCATTTCGGGAGTTTCCATAGGTTCGTTGCTCATTCTGAAGCTTACTTCCTTGTTGCCGACCATTTTAAGATAGCCTTTTTTGCCCTTTACTTCCGGGTACTGCATAGCTGCCTGGGCAAGATCCATTTTGTACTCGATGTCGCTCCAGCTTCCCATTCGGAAAATGATGCCGCTGCGATAGGTTATAACGATCTCGTACTCATCCGTCATATCAATCTTTTCGATCTCGCTGCCGTCGTCATGGTCGAAGCGCTTGATGATTGCGTTGAAGGCATCATCTGTGCTTTCCTTTTTGGAAGAAAGCTGAACTCCTGCGGTATTGTCGGTAGGTTCATAGCCGATTATGGTAGGAAGGGTATTTTCGTAGAAGTTGTTATCTGAGAGAATTTTTCCCTTCTGGCTCACCAGCAGCACGCCGCCGTCATACTCCACATTGAACGCCGGGATACAGCGTGTAACGTGTATACGCAGCTTTGAGGGGAAATCCCTGTCAACGCTGGCGGTCTCCACATACAGAAGTTTGTCAAGGATCTGCTCCTCGCTCTTTTTCGTGTCCAGGCGAAGCAGGTTATCCCCTGCCCTGATGCCTGAGGCTTCCACGATCTCCATGTAGGTATAAGTCTCGGATTCGCCAGAAATAATGATCTCGTCAACATTGAAAAGAAAGGTAAAGCACAGTGTAACGCCAAGTGTAGCCACAAGCAGCATTACCACCGTCACATACACGCTCATCATGCGCTTTCTCCGGCGGATACGCTTGCCGCTGTTCTTCCTTTCAATATTAGTCTTGTCAATATCATTCATACTTTATACGACCCTCTTTTTCAAACTCGTTTGATCTTTCCGCCAAGGCACTCAACAGCGCCCTCAAAATTCTCATATCCTCTGTCGATGTGGGATATATCGGTTATAACAGTCTCACCAGCAGCTTTCAGTCCTGCAACAGCCATTGCAGCACCGCCACGCAGGTCAGTTGCCGTGACAACTGCGCCGCTGAGGGACTTTACTCCCCTTACCACAGCAACTTTTCCCAGTACTTCAATATCCGCACCCATTTTCCGCAGAGCGTCAGTATGCCGATAACGGCAGTCGAAGATATTCTCCTCGAAAACGCTTGTACCCTCCGCCGTCACCAGCGCTGCCATGAGGACAGCCTGTGCATCGGTGGGAAAACCGGGATGCGGCATAGTTCTTATACGATCGTGTATACCTTTCAGTCTCGCACCGCAGCGAAGGTATATGCGGTCATTTCCGGTGATTATCCGGCAGCCGGTCTGTTCAAGGACTGACAGAAACGGCTCCATTGCCTCGGTGCAGGCATTTTTCAGTATCATCTCACCGCCGGCTGATGCAGTCATGGACAGGTAGGTTGCGCCGGCTATCCTGTCGGGCATAATGGTGTAGTCGCAGCCATTAAGCCGTTTTACGCCCTTTATGACCACTGTGCTTTCGCCGTCGCCACGGATATCAGCGCCGCATCTGCGGAGAAATCCGCAAAGGTCGCATATCTCAGGTTCACGGGCGGCGTTGTTGATGTAAGTCTCGCCCTCGGCAGTGGCAGCGCTGAGGATAATATTCTCGGTAGCGCCCACTGACGGGAACGGCAGATTTATCTTAGCTCCGGTAAGTTTTCCGCCTGGGGCTTTGCAGGTTATCCTGCCACCCTCGTCGGTTATCACAGCACCCATTTTTCTGAGCGCAGAAAGGTGCATATCAATGGGCCTTGGACCAAGTTCGCACCCTCCCGGCACACTCACGCTGCACCTGCCCATGCGTCCTATCATAGCGCCCATGAACATTATGGACGAGCGCATTTCTTTCATCAGGGCAGCGGAGATCTCGCTTCCCCCAGCGCCAGATGCGTCCACACGGAACTCACCGCCGGAAAATGTGCATTTACAGCCCAGTCCGCTGAGTATCCTTGAAGCGGAGTAAACGTCGGTTATCCTTGGGCAGTTGTCAAGGGTGCATACCCCACCGGTCAGAAACGCCGCAGCCATAATGGGCAGGGCGCTGTTTTTGCTTCCCTGCAAAGTCAGTTCGCCGGACAGCCGGCTGCCGCCTGTAATGATAAATTTCTGCATCGTACCACCTCACAGCATCTTATATTCCATTCTATGCTGAAAGGTGCAAGGGGGTTACTTCTTAAAAACTTTCTCCCTGTGGTACTTCATAAACGGCTTCATACCGTCGGTAAGCTCAATGCATGAATTCGCAGATATATTCATAAAAGGCTGCATATCCGACGGTATTTCGCCGGATATTAGCATTTTTCCGTCGCAGTCAAAGGAGATGTACCCCTTGTCAAAGAGACTATCGTGGTTTGCACAAAGAAGCAGACCGTTGCTCTCGGAAAGCCGCTGTGCGCCGCCGCATTTGCTCCAGGGGATAATGTGGCTTGCAATGAGCATCTTCTCAAAGGTAATGCCACAGGGCTTAACTGCACAGGTGCAGCCGTATTTGGATCACATTCATTTTGCCTTACCCTTGCCTGCAAGCTTCTTTATAACTTCAAGTATGCGCTCGTTAGTGTCAGCAAGGTGGAGAGATGCGGCATTTTCCGACATTTTCTCAGCCTTTTCCGGTGACTGGTAAAGCTTGTCGATCTCGGATATTATCCTTGTTGCAGATGCGTCCTTCTGCTCGATAACTACCGCCGCATTTGCCTTTCCAAGAACCATTGCGTTATGGTACTGGTGGTTTCCGGCAACTATAGGCGACGGGATAAGTATAGATGCTTTTCCGGCAGCTTCAAGTTCTGCCAGAGTTGACGCACCGCTTCGGCAGATGACCAGATCAGCCGCCGCAAGACATACGTCCATATCGTTTATGTACTCGGTTATGCGAAGTCTGTCGCTTTTCAGCGGGATACCTGCGGCTTTCATAGCCTGGGGGAAAGTATCCTTGCCCATGCCGCCGTAGCCGTGGATATGGTTTATCTTCAGGTTCTTGCCGGTATGCCACTTTATAGCCTCGGTCATAGTCTCATTGATACAGCCTGCTCCAAGACTTCCGCCAAAGGAAAGCACTGTAAAGTCATCGTTGAAGCCAAGCTTCTCTCTTGCTTCCTTTTTGGTCATTGTGTTGATATTGCTTCTTACCGGCAGTCCGGTAACACTGTACTCAAACTTGGAAGCGTCCATAAAATCAAGTGCTTCCTTGACTGTGAGCATAACGTAGTCAACTTCCTTGGAAAGAAGCTTGTTCGTAACACCAGGGTAAGCGTTCTGCTCATGGATAGCGGTGGGGATACCCATTTTAGCCGCCATGCGTATAACAGGGCCTGCGGCATATCCGCCTGTACCGATTGCTATATCCGGCTTGAAGCCGCTGATTATCTGCTTTGCACGGCTGCCGGAGGTCACAAGATAGCTGACAGCCTTGATGTTCCTGCCGATATTCTCAAGAGACAACTTGCGCTGGAATCCGGCAACCTTGATAGCCTCAAACCTGTAACCTGCCTGAGGAACGAGTTTTGCTTCCATATGATCTGGAGTACCTGCAAAGAGGAACTCTGCATCAGGGTAAGCGGTCTTGATAATATCTGCAATGGCAAGACCGGGGTTGATGTGTCCGCCGGTTCCGCCGCAAGCTATAAGAACTTTCATAAGATAACTCCTTTATGCGTTTTTCAGTTCAGTATAATAGTCGTCCAGTTCCGGTTCTTCGGGAACGGGAGCTTTCTTCTTTGGCTGAGGAGGTGCAGGTTCATATCTCTGCTGTGAGATGTTGAGCATTATGCCCATTTCAACAAGCTGCATGATAAGCGCCGTACCGCCGTAGCTGAAGAACGGCAGGCTGATACCGGTATTAGGTATCAGATTACTTACAACCGCCAGATTCAGCACAGTCTGTATACCGATCTGAGTGGTGATGCCCACAGCTATAAGTGAACCGAATCTGTCCTTGCATCTTGCTGCGATAGAGTAGCCCTCAACAACAAGGAGGAAGAATACTATAATGACCGCCAGCGCTCCCACAAAGCCGGTCTCCTCGCATACTATAGGGAATACGAAGTCGTTCTTTGTCTCAGGGAGGTAGAGGTATTTCTGACGTGAATTGCCCAGACCCAGACCAAAAAGTCCGCCTGAACCGATAGCGATAAGTGAGTTGGCAGTCTGCCAGGTATCGTTGAGAACGTCCGAGAAGGGGTCTTGCCAGGATTTGATACGGACTGCAACGTAACTTCCAGGAATATTCGCCTGCCACATGATGAATGCAGCAGCCAAAGCTAATACAAGTATCGCAAGGACAATGAACTGCCGCCTGTTAGCACCGCCGCAGAATATCATAGCTACTGCAACTGCGCTGATAAGCATGATACCGGAGATATGCTTCTCCAAACCGATAAGCAGTACATACACACCCAGAAGCAGGCTATACTTTCCTATACCTATCTTGAGGGTATTCATCTTATTTCCGTCACGCTCCATGCAGTATGCGAAGAATATGATAAGCGACAATTTCGCCAGCTCTGAGGGCTGGAAGTCGATACCCGCAATGGTGATCCAGCGCTTAGCTCCCATTGAACCGCCCTCATCGTTACCGATCATCAGAACCGCAATCAGCAGCGCTCCTACTGCAACGAAGAAAAAGCTTGCAATGTTCAGTGTCTTTGAAGAACCAGGCAGTCTTATCTTTTTAAGGTTGTGGTAGTCCATTTTCATGAAGAACAGCATAGCTATAACGCCAATAACGGCATTTTTGCCCTGCGACTTGGCGTAGTGCATACCGTCATGGAACTCGTTATATGCCCATGCATAGCTGGCAGAGGTCATCATGATAAGTCCTACTACCAGAAGTATCATAACATAGGCGAAGAACGAAAGGCTTATGTCGCTGGTCCTGCCGCCTCCCACGAAAGTGGTGAGTATGCCTTTTCTGCGCCTTGGTTTTTCAGGCGCAGCATTTTGTTGCTGCTGCTTCTTTTTTTTCTTCTTTTCTGAAGAAGCCATAGATTACTCCTTTCGGATATTTGGCGGCTTACTTTGCAGCCAGTAAAGTAATTATTCCCAGAATACCGAAAATGATTCCGGCAGTGGAGAAAGTGATAACTATCTTGTATTCGCTGTATCCGCTCATCTCGAAGTGGTGGTGAATAGGTGTCATCTTGAATATACGTCTGCCTTCGCCGTACTTCTTCTTGGTGTACTTAAAGTAGCTTACCTGGATAACAACTGACAAAGCCTCGATAACGTACACCATTGCTACCAGAAGCAGAAGCAGGTGCTTATGAAGCACAAGTCCTACGCCGGTAACTGCCGCACCCAGGAACATTGAACCGGTGTCGCCCATGAAGCACTTTGCCGGGTTGAAATTCCAGATAAGGAATCCCAGACAGCCGCCTGCAAGCGCCATAGTAAAGCAAGCCATTTCCCTCTGCTGAGTAATGGCGCAGCATACTGTGAATATGAGCATTGCCGCAAATGTTACCGAACCACACAGTCCGTCAACGCCGTCAGTAAGGTTTACTGCGTTGGTCAGGTAGATTATAACAGGTATCAGGATAATGTAGTAGAATATTCCCAGGGAGGGAGTTACCCAGAAGCCGAAATCAAGGCTTGTGGAAGCATCGCCGAACTTGTAAAGGGCGAAAAGGAATCCCAGGGAGAAAAGTGTCTGGAGGATTATCTTCTGCCAGGGGGTAAGACCGTCGTTATTCTTGCGGACAACTTTGGTGTAGTCGTCGATGAAGCCGATAACTCCGAACAGTGCCGAGAATACTATAACGCTCAGCACTCTGTAGAAAGCGTGGTGAGTTGCAATGTCAGTAATGTCTGGGTTGCAGACAGCTCTGTAAACCCAGTAGCCGGCAATGGCAGTAATAATGGTGGATATAATGAACATGAATCCGCCCATTGTGGGAGTACCCTGCTTCTTAGCGTGCCACTGAGGGCCGTCAACAGTCTTGATAGGCTGACCGAATTTCAGCTTGTGCAGGAAAGGTACGAGCCACCTGCCGGAAACCGCTGCTATCGCAAAGGAAACTAAGGTTATACCAATATTTATTATCCAGAAAGACATTTATATACAACTCCTGATTTATTTATTTTCGAGCAGTTTCAGACCCTCTGCCACTACCTCACGCTCATCGAAATGGATCTTCTCCATACCTGCGAGTATCTGGTAGTCCTCATGACCTTTTCCTGCCAGAACTATTATATCACCTTTTTCAGCAATTTTCAAGGCATGATATATAGCTTCTCTGCGATCTGTAACAACATCGTAGGGAACGCTGGTGTCTGTAAGACCTGCCAGAATGTCCTTTATGATAAGCTCCGGGTCTTCATTTCGGGGATTATCGGAGGTCACGATAAGTCTGTCAGCGTAGTTAGCTGCTGCTATCGCCATTTTAGGGCGCTTAGCCGCATCACGGTTTCCGCCGCAGCCAAAGAGACAGATAAGTCTGCCGTCGGTGTACTCCTTTACGGAGCGCAGAACGTTTTCAACAGCGTCGGGAGTGTGGGCGTAGTCGCAGATAACGGTGAAGTCCCTGCCTGTGGGGATTATCTCGCATCTGCCTTTTACGCCGTTATACTCTGCAACAGCGGAAAGTACAGTCTCAGCCGGTATTCCCTCTCTCAGGCAGACTGCTATTGCGGCGGTAAGGTTGGAAACGTTGAACATTCCCGGCATTCTTGCGGCAACATCGTACTGACTGCCGTTTATGGAAAGGCGGAAGCTGCTGCCAGTGGACTTTATGGAGATATTATCAGCAGTTATATCAGCCTGCTCCTTTATACTGAAGGAGTACTTCTCACACTCAGTCTCGCTCATCAGTCTCCTGCCGTAGTCATCGTCGATATTTATGATAGCCGCATCACAAATGGAGAAAAGCATCTTCTTTGCCTGGAAGTAGTCCTCCATGTCCTTGTGGTAGTCAAGGTGATCCTGGGTAAGATTTGTGAATACCGCAGTTTTGAACCAGGAAGAACCAATGCGCTTCTGCACCAGTCCGAATGAACTTACCTCCATAACAACATACTCGCAGCCCTCATCGACCATCTGTCTCAGCAGCGCCATGAACTCGAAAGCAAGGGGGGTGGTATTATTTGTGTGTACCACCTTATCGCCGATCTCGTTCTGGATAGTTCCCACAAGACCGGTCTTATGACCTGCTGTCATAAGGATATGCTTGATGATGCTTGTGGTAGTGGTCTTGCCGTTAGTACCGGTAACGCCTATCATAGTAAGGCTGCGCTCCGGGTGAGAAAACCAGGCAGCGCACACCTTGCCGTAAAGGTCTCTGGTATCAGGTGTGATGATCTGGCGCTCGCCAAGTCCAAGATCGTGGTCACAGACTACTGCGGCAGCGCCCTTTTCAAGCATTTCTCCCGCAACGCTGTGACCGTCGAAGCTTCCGCCCTTTACGCAGAAGAACAAGCTGCCCTCCTGGACCTTGCGGCTGTCGTCAGTAACAGATGTAATTTCAGCATCGCCGATAATGGAAGATGCATTGTTTTCAAGCAGCTGAGAAAGTTTCATAAATATCTCTCCTTTGCATTAATCGCTGTCGCCGTATACCATGAACTCCAGTTCAATGGTAGTACCAACAGCAACTTTAGTTCCGGCTTCAATGCTCTGTGAACTTACATAGCAGTCTTCCCGTGAAGTGGAAGCGCCTCTGCCAACGTAGTTCAGGTGTTTCCAGACTACAGCCTCATTTACCTGCTGAGGGCTGAGTCCGATGAATGAGGGAACTTCAGTATAATCAACGGTATGGCTTGACTCGGTGTACAGGTATACTGTACCGCCCTTTGCGATAGTCGAGCCTGTAACAGGTGACTGAGCGACAACTGTATTGCCCTCGCCAACCTTTTCCGCATTTACTCCAAGGTCGGTCAAAGTCTGGATAGCGTCGCTGACAGAACCTTGAAGCATAGGTATCTTGACATCGAGGTTAGCCAGTTCCTCCTCTGTGTACACAGGGCTTATACCCATATACGGCAGAACATCGGTAAGTATCTCTCTTGCGGTAGGAACAGCTACCTGGCTTCCGTAGTAGCCTTTCTGCTTATCAGGCATATCAGCCAGAACAAGCAGGATTATCTCCGGGTCATCAGCAGGAGTGAAGCAGCAGTAAGAAGCGCCGTACTCCTGGGTATCAGCGTTTTCAGCGCCGTTCTCCTCAGCGGTAGTACCCTTTGCAGTGATACTGAGTCGCTGGGAAGTACCGGACTTTCCGCCGATGGAGTAGCCTTTGATAGTAACGTTACCGCCGTTATTGCTGGTAACGACCTGTTCAAGGAACTCACGCATTGTAGCAGAGGTGTCCTCAGATATTACCTGTCTGCGGACTGTTCTGCCGTTTTTAAGTACTACATTGCCGTCTTCGTCAACCACCTTATCCACCACATATGGCTGGAGCAGGTAGCCGCCGTTTATAGCGGCGCAGTAGGAAGTTATCATTTCTATGGGGGTTATAGTTTCCGCCTGACCCATAGCACTAAGTGCCAGGTCAACGTTTGTCATTTCGTCAGCGGTATATTCAACGCCTGCGCTTTCTGCGGGCAGATCAATGCCTGTTCTTTCACGCAGACCGAAAGCATCGAAGTAGTAGCAGAATTTCTCTACGCCGAGCCTTCTGCCTATCTCCATGAATGCCGGGTTACAGGAATGGGTAAGCGCCTCCTGGAAGGTCTGGTCGCCGTGACCGCTTGTATCGTGGCAGTTGATAGGCTGCAGAGCGCCTTCGAGGGTAACTGAACCGTCGCAGTGGAAGTTATCCCTTTCAAGGTCGATAAGGTTTTCCTCGATAGCGGAAGCACTGGTAACTACCTTGAATACAGAACCCGGCTCATAGACCTCGGTAATGCACTTGTTTTTCCACTGTATCTCACGTTCTTCTGCACGTTCCGCTGCCAGTTCATCACCCTCAAGTCCTTCAAGGCGTGCAAGCGCCAGCGGATCAGCCACGGTATACGGGTCATTCAGGTCGAAATTTGGGTATGTAGCCATTCCGTAAATAGCGCCGGTCTTTGCGTTCATGAGGATAGCGCAGGAACGGTTTTTGACATCGTAAGTCTCGTTCATTTCCTGAAGATGTTTTTCCAGGTAGTACTGGATATTCATATCAATGGTGAGGTAAACATCATCGCCGTCTTTAGCATCGTAGGTTTTGGCGTATCTGTATGGCAGCGCATTGCCGTGGGAGTCAGTAGCGGAGATAACACGGCCGTCGATACCGGAAAGGTACTCATCGTAGTAAGCCTCAACGCCGTAAGCGCCGTCGCCGTCAGAGTTGGTAAAGCCGATGACCTGTGAAGCCAGTTCATTCTGGGGGTAATACCGCTTGGTGTCCTCCTCCATATTCAGGCACGTCAGGTCATACTGGGTAAAGAACTCCAGTACCTCGTCAGCCACAGCCTTATCCACCTGATCCTGAAGGATAACATATTGGTTATCCTGTTCCATAGCATCCTCAACGAAATCCTCCTCTATTCCGAGTTTTTCGGCAAGAAGGGCGACAGCATCCTTCTGGAAAGCCCTTGATGATTCCGGCAGAGGGGATTCCTTTATGGTGATCTCCTCCTCCCCTTCTTCGTTGGTAGTTTTCTCAGTAGGAGGCTGATATTTACCGCTTGCGATATCGGCGGTACGCTTTTTGATGCGTTCATCAAGGTTCTTCATATCCTCCTGGAAGCGCTGAGGATCGAGGAAGATCTTGTATACCGTAGCACTTTTAGCCAGTACAGTACCTTTAGCATCGTAGATAGTACCACGGTCGGCTGAAATGGTGATAGAACCGAAGTGCTGGTCATTAGCCATATTCTGATACTTTTTGTTCTGAAGCACGGAAATCTTGAAGAAATTGCCCGCAACAGCGCTGAATCCTATCAGGAAAACGGCTGTCATAACTATTCTCGACCTGATCTTCATCGACTTTGAAGGTCTTGGTTCTTTAGCCATGGAATCTCCCTTTCGTAAAAAATTTATCCATATAATAGAATAAGGCGAGGTGTTTGTTCTGCCCCGCCTTTGAACATCTTGTATATGTATGTGATGTTCGGTTTATTGATACGACGAACCGGTCATTGCAGCCCAAAGCGGACTGTGACCGGCAGCAGGGGCAAACCGCTGCCGCCGGCAAAGACCTTATCCGACCACTCGCTGTATCTCCATCGTGTTCTACTTTAACGGCATATATTTTTTGTCGCCGCAAAATTCTTAAATAATGGGCAGTCCTGGTTATATGTGTATGTTACTACCCTCTGAAATATTCCACACAGCGGTCGAAGAAACTCTCTACTTTGGAGAGGATCCCCTTATCCTGCTCAGGAATATTAACAACATCATCTGTTTGGATCTTGATGTACCTGATCTGGGAAGAATCTATCTTCTGCATACCAAGTTCATTCTCGGCATAGTCCTCCACATTCTTGGCGGAGGCTCTGCTTTCAAGTTCAGACTGAAGTCTGACATTTTCTGCCTCACAGCGGCTCAGTTCTTCCTGCTTTTCAGCCACTGTATTATAGATAGTATTGCGGAAATTCATGCGCACGATCACAAGACCGACCAATGACATAGCCACAAGTGAAGTAGCAATTATCAGTGCCAGTGAACCGCTTTTTGCTTGTGTACGTTTCATACTGATCTGCGGGTCATTCTCTGGCATGGTGTGCTGATATCCGTTGTAGGGTGTGTCAGCATCGTCAGAACCAAGGTCATCATCTTCGTCATATGTAGTGTAATGAACTACAGATTCTCTTTCAGCCATTGCACTCCGCACTCCTTTCTATAATTCTGAGTTTGGCGCTTCTGCTCCGGTTATTTTTTTCAAGTTCGCTCTGGTCAGCTTCCACAGGCTTTCTTGTGATGAGTCTGCCCAGGGGCTTTCTTCCGCACACGCACTGTGGAAAATCGGGAGGGCAGATACAGCCTTTACACCAGCCGGCGAATTTTTGTTTCACCAGTCTGTCTTCCAGTGAATGGAAGGTAATGACAGCAAGTCTGCCGCCGGGACGAAGGCTTTCAAAGGCATCGTCCAGACCTTTTGTAAGATGCTCAAATTCGCTGTTTACGGCTATCCTGAGCGCCTGAAAAGTTTTTTTACAGGGATTTTTTTCTCGTCTTGCCTTCTGCGGAACGCTCTGTCTGATGATATCAGCAAGCTGTGAAGTTGTCTGCACAGGAGCGTCCTCTCTTGCCCTTACGATATTTGCAGCGATCCTCCGGGAGAATTTTTCCTCGCCGTACTCAAATATGATCTTGGCGAGCTGCTGCTCTGAGAGGGTGTTGACAAGATCAGCAGCGCTTGTACCGGTCTGGCTCATTCTCATATCCAGGTATGAATCCTGGTGGTAGGAGAAGCCTCTTGAGCCCTCATCGAGCTGATGTGAGGATACGCCTAAGTCCATGAGAACGCCATTTACCTTATCCACGCCCAGACTGTCCAGTACTGAGCGTACATCGGAATAATTGCTTTGCACTACCGTAACGTTCTTGTATTTTGCCAGACGTTCCGTAGCTGTCTTTACAGCGTCCGGGTCACGGTCCAGACAGATAAGTCTGCCTTTCTCGCTTAATCTGGCAGCGATTTCAGAAGAGTGACCAGCTCCACCCACAGTACCGTCAACATAGATACCGTCGGGGTCGATGCCGAGTCCATTGATAGATTCACCGAGCAGTACGGGAATATGTATAAAATCCATAGTTAAGCTCCTTAGTCATAAAAACAAGCTGCTTTCGCAGCCGAAGCCTACCCTGACCGCTAAAGGACGAGGTCTGCCAGGGCAGCTTTTTTCGCTTCCCTGTCCACATTTTTCTCCGCATTGAAGCGGAAAGTGTCCCAGATCTCACAGCGATTGAGATTGCCGATAACGGTAACATCGTCCTTGATACCAGCATACTCACGGAGGTGCTGGGCGATAAAGATACGTCCCTGCTTATCCGGGGTCTGCTTGTCGGCACCTGAGAGAAGCTCACGTCTGATCGCCGAGCCGATCTCGCCTTTGATCTGGTAGAGCTTATCGCAGTATATATCAAATTCTTCGGGAGAATAGACGGCAATATAAGGTTTATCATGACCTACGCACAGAAAGAACTCCGGTCCGAGGATCTCACGGAGTTTGTTGGGGAAGCTCATTCTGCCCTTGGCGTCGATACTGGGATTATACGTCCCGCATAATCGTTCTCTCAAGTGCGCTCCCTCCTTAGAAAACTGTGCCTTGCCCGGCATCACCTTAAAGCAGGAAAAAAATGCCCGGCGAATGCCTTAAAATCCCTCTTACTATATTATATCCGATTTTTCCGTACAGGTCAAGCCTTGTAAGTTAATTAAAGAGTGATTAAAACAGAAAAATTGAACTTTAATCAAGCCAAATTTTAGTTGATTCTGCACAATTTTCCTGAAAAAGAAATATATGTTCGATTTTTCGTGCCGATAGTTGTTTATAACATTTCACCTTTTATCACCCCATGCAGAAAATAAGCGCATCTGCTTCACCCTTTTTCACCCTATTGCAAAAAATCCCCGGACAAAGCGTCCGGGGAAGTTTTACATTTTACCACTGGCTGTCAGAATAGCTTGTATCGTCATACCAGGTCTGCTGGCTGGAATCGGTGTAAGCTGTGGGGTCTGTCCAGGTCTGGGAGGTATCGCCGGAGTAGTCCGGTTCAGTCCAGGTCTGTTCAGTTCCAGTCTCAGTAGTGGGGTCTGTCCAGGTCTGATCGGGTTCGGTGGTAGGCTCTGTCCAGGTTTCAGTAGTCGGGTCTGTCAATGTCTCTGTAGCAGGATCAGTCCAGTTCTCGATAGTCTCCTCAGGTTCTTCGTACATCGCCTCAGGATCGGTGGTATTCTGTACATTTCCGCCTGCGATAGTAGTAGGCTGGTTGTTGGAGTAGATTATAGCAGGTGTCTGCTCGTAATCCGGGTCAACTACCTTGGGAGTAGAAGAACCGTCCGGTATCTCCTCGCCCTCCGGTCTGGGAGTATAGTAAACATTGAACTTTGATGACTTCAGACCGATAGCCAGCTTGAACTCATATCCCTTGACAGTGCGCTGATTGTCGATATTGACGTAAGTAACGTAGCCTGTTTCGTCGGAATATGTAGGCTGTATCCACTTGTCAGGGTCATCTGAAAGCTTGATGCCGTAAGCGCCCTCGATCATATTTCTGAGCTGGAAGTCGTCGATATAGGTAACTGTACCGTAGTGGGGGTCATAAGCCGCATCATAGTCGCTGGATACGCTTCTGAGGTACGGAGGATTTGACCAGAACACCTCGTTGCAGTTAGCAGTAACGCCGCCGCTTGAAGCGGAGAACATTGTAAGTGCGAAATCGTCATCGTAGTAAAGCGCCTGACCGAGAACCTCCTCGCAGGCATCAACTACTACCTGAGGCGGATAGGGTTTGCATCTCAGGTCGCTGGAATCGTTGCCATTGTACTTGCAGTAGGTGTATACCGCAACAGCCTGAGCCTTGATAGCCTCATAGCTCATTGATGAGCCGACCTCATTGAACACGATCTGGGAGACCATGCTCAGAACGTCGCCCTCAACGCCGGCAACAGTGATAGTTTCGTCCTCAGCCGTACCTGTATTCATAAGGTAGGTATCGGGGTAGTAATGGAAAAGAATATCCTGATAAGTCCAGCCGCTGTACTGAGCGTAGAAGTTAGCACCATTCTGGCTCATTCCAACGCCGTGACCCCAGCCGTATGTAACGATAGCGAACTGACCGGGCTTTGCGTCTATCTCCGGTTCACTTTCAAACCAGGGGATATCGCCCACATAGCCGCCGGTAACGTCAAGTTCAACAGGGGTAGGCTCTTTTGTCTTCTTGGTGCTTTTTCCTGACTTGGCAATGGTCTTGCCATCCTTTGTGGATTCAGGGGATACTTCATAGCTTACAAGCGACAGACTGTCGTCATACTCGTCAAGCTCTGCCTTGTACCACTCTATCTCCTTTTCCTCTGCTTTTTCCTCCTCAGCAGATGCGGTAGTTTCTTCCTGAGCATCTGATGTGGTATCAGCTTCGGAAGTATCTTCAGCATCTGCATCAGCAGCAGCGGTAGTCTCTGCCTGAGTTTCAGTGGTAGAAGTAGTAGTTACCTCGCTGGCAGATGTTGTTTCAGCAGCGGCAGCGCCGGTTGCGGGAGTGCCGCAGAGCATCATAACTCCTGCAAGCACTGCCGCTGCTTTCTTGAACGGGTTTTCAGTATTCATAGTTTAACTCCAATTTGTGCCGCTCCAAAAAGTACGGAGCAATATCATGTTGTACCCTCAGCCGTGGCATCAGCCTCGGTAGCGGGTTCGTGTGCTTTGATGTATTCCTCTGTTCGCTGGATAGTGGACATATCGCCGGCGACTTCGCCCTCACGCAGTCTTCTTCCCACCACAATGAAACGGGAATTATCCTCGTCAGCATAGCAGGTAGAAAGAGTCAGCAACTTATCGCCGTACTTCACATCAACGCCTGTATCAAAGAGCTGTTTTGCGTGCATATTGTTGATGTAGTAGTTGAAGTCCTCCTCGTTATCCAGTTCCTCCATATCCCAGTAGATGAAATCTGAGTACCAGTTTCCGCCGGTAATGAAGAATCCGCAGAGAACGTAATCATAGTCTCTGTAATTTGAACTAAGCTCCACGAAAGGTGCTTGTTCAAAGAAGCTGTAGTCCTGGCGGTATCTTCTCAGCGAGCCGAACATGGTATTGTTCGCCATATTATGCCCGTAGATAACGATATTTTCTGACTGCTGGTCCTCATTGCTTCCGAATTCGTCACGGTAGTCGCAGAAAAGAGATCCGCAGCGCAGATAGCTTCCGTCAAGGTCGTGGTCGAGGTAGTAGGAATTCGGTTCATAGGCATTACCGCCGTAGTAGGTATTTCCGGCAGGCACAGCACCCGGATCACGCACGAACGGGTAGTCCACCTGAGTTCCCTCGATCTTTATCCAGCCCACAACGTCCTTATTTTGTTTAAGGAGCATTTTCGCACGCTCGGTCATACCGTTTCCGGAGGGGACGTAGTCATACAGGGGAAGTGTAGTGACCTCCTCAGTAGTTGGTTCCGGCTGGGTAGTAGCTTGCACAGGCGGCACAGGCACTTCCTCATCGTGATGTCTCAGAGTAAGGGTAAGTGTCACCAGACCTGTTGCGACAGCAAGCGTGCATACGGCAGAGATGATTTTGGTTTTGTTATTCATTTGCTTCCTCAGCCTCTTTTTTCTCGGTAGGGTCAGGGCCGTAGGGAACGAACTCTGCCTCGGGGTCATATTTCTCGTTGGTCCTTGTATTGTAGTACATCGTGGGCCACTTGATATTGGTATTTGCTTCACTGTGCTGAGTGCCTTCATATGGGTCTTCGCCTGTTCTTACCTTTCTTGCCATGATGATAAGTCTGCCACGGTCGCCAAGAAGGGTATTGCAGGTAGACAGTGAAAGTATCTGATCTCCGTACTTTACGTCCACATCATTGGTGCGGATAGTTCTGCGCTTGGCTTCATTCACGAAGTTGTAGAAGTCTTCCTCGTCATCGAAATTGAGTTTATTCCATATATCGAACTCTGTGGAAGTCTCGTCCAGCGCATCGAGTATAAAGAAAGCGAAGATCTTGTAGGTGTAAGTATCGTAGTTTGAATTGAACTGTATTATCGGGTGGTTCTCATAGTAATTGACACCCTGGTTTCTCTCGTAGTACTTCAGCGAGCCGAACATACTGTCATCGCCCATATTATGTCCGTAGACGATAAGGTGGTCTGAGTCCTTCTCAGCACGCTTATGGTCGATGATCCTGTCGAAGCTATTTCTGTAGTCAAGGAAAAGAGCGCCTGCACGGGAATCCTCGCCCTTGAAATTGATATCAAGGTACTTGCTGTTATCCTGAGCCTGGACTACCGGTATATCAACGATCGGGTCGCCGTCGATAGTGGGGATAGTCATGTAGCCGATAACATCGGGGTTGATGTCCAGCAGTTTCTTAGCGCCTGACATAAGTGAGTAGAACCTTGTATCCTCATCGGTCTCCTCTGGTTCTTCCTCTGACACTCCAGGGTCATATGTATGGTAGAGGTCGGAGATGCTGTTATTCTGACTACGGTTGAGGAAAAGGTCAAGCTCATAATCAGCGACCATATATCCGCATACGATGATAGCAGCCACAGATCCAAGGAATATAAGCTTTCTGATCCTTTCCTTTACGCTGTCGCCTCTTTCGGGGAACAGTCCACGGAAACTCTGCCAGAAGGTCTTTTTCTTCTTCTTTTTCTTGCCGCCTGATTTTTTCTGAGCGCCTGCGCCTTGTCTCGGCGGCATACTGCGCTGAGGCGGAGGCGGCGGAGGCGGCATCATAGCCGGCGGCGGAGCGTTCTGCTGCTGTTTTTCAGCGATAGCCCTGTGTATCATAGCCGCCTTATCAGCCACAGTCTGTGCAGGAGCAGCTGCATTAGCTTCTTCCTCCTCACGCTGTCTTATAGCCTGGCGGATAGCCTTTATTCTTTCAGCCCTTGAAAGGTTTTCGTCGGGTACATTTTCCGGCGGTGCAGGTATACTTTCAGTAGTCTCAGGGGCAGGGATATACTCCTGATCGTTTTCCGCAGTTTCCTGTACGGTTTCCTCCTCAGGAACAAATTCCGCTGCTGGAGGTTCTGAAAGCTGCTGAGGTTCACCGAGAGAGCTTTCTTCTGTTAACTCATTTTCATTCTCGCCCATTGGTATCGCCTCCAATCATAAGCAAGCAGCAACACTTGCTTAACCTATATTTTACACCATTTACAGGGGTGTTGTCAAGATTCCGGGCAAAAGTTTCACATGATTACCTTATACGATAGCCGGCAGCGCCGTATATTGAGCAATATCAACAAACAAAATGTGTTGAAAAAGTGAAAGTTCACAATTGACCGGAAAAATATGTATTGTGGGTATAGTATTATTTAAATAGTAGCGGTTCAGCCTTCATAGTTAAAAGTTTTCACAGTTGTACCTTCAACAGCCTTCTGGATAAGCGGCTCGAAATCGAAGCTGTTCTGAGCCTTCTCAACGTCCTCCAGTCTGGGCTTTACCTTTGGGTGACGGGGAGTGAATACTGTGCAGCAATCCTCATAGGGAAGTGTGGAGATATCGAAAGTATCTATCTTGCGGGATATCTCGATTATCTCGGTCTTGTCCATACCTATGCAGGGACGGAAAACAGGTATCCTGCAAACTGCGTCTGTGCAGGCGATAGCAGCCATTGTCTGGCTTGCCACCTGTCCCACGCTCTCGCCTGTGATAAGTGCGAGGCAGTTGTCCTTTGCGGCGATGCGCTGGGCAATTTCCATCATAAGGCGGCGCATGATAATGGTGAAGAACTCCTCCGGACAATGGTCCTTGATAGCCTCCTGAAGCTCGGTAAAGGGAACACAGTAGAATGCGATACCTCCGCAGTAGTCGGTGAGTTTCTCGCAAAGCTGCTCAACTTTAAGCTGCGCACGGTCGGAAGTGTATGGCGGGCTGACATAGTGGATAGCTGTGATATGAACGCCTCTCTTAGCCATCATATAAGCTGCAACAGGGCTGTCGATACCGCCTGACAGAAGCAGCATAGCCTTTCCGCTGCTGCCAACCGGCAGACCGCCTGCACCTCTGAGATTTTCAGCGTGAACATAGGCATTTGTGTCTCTTATCTCAACAGTAACAGTAACCTCCGGGTTCTTCACGTCAACGCTCAGATTGGGGAACTTTTCCAGGAGTATTGCACCCAGTTCTGTGCAGATCTCAGGGCTTTTCATGGGGAATGCCTTGTCGGAGCGCTTAGCGTTTACCTTGAAAGTGCTTGCGCTGCCTAAGATGTCGGAAAGGTACTCGATGCTCTTTTTGGTGATGTCAGCGAAGTCCTTCTCGCACACGCAGGCACGGCACAGTGCAGCGATTCCGAATATCTTGCTTACTCTGTCAACTACGTCCTGGAGGTCGATATCCTCGTCAAGAGGGGTGATGTATGTAGTTGACTGAGCGCTTGTAAGCTCGAATTTTCCGAGACTTTTCAGTCTTCTTTTGATGTTCTTGGTGAGCATATCCTCGAAGGATTTCTTGTTCAGACCCTTCAGAGCGATCTCACCGTATTTAGCCAGTACGATTTCTTTCATACCTGTCTCCTTTATTATAGTTATATTAATTACAATTAACCTCTTACGTTGCTTATACCCTCAGCAAGACACTGAACGAAGTAGTCCAGTTCCTCACGGGTGGTGTCAGCGGTCATGCTTATGCGAAGTGCGCTGTCGGCACGTTTTCCGGTGATGCCAAACTGTGCCGGAACGCCGCTTTGCTGTCCCTTTGAGCAGGCTGATCCGCTGGAAACATACACGCCCTTGCTTTCAAGGAAGTGGAGCATTATCTCTGAGCGCTTTCCGGCAGCGGAGATATTCACGATATACGGCGAGCCGTCCTCCGGGGAATTCACCGTAACTCCCTCAACGTCTGCCAGCTTTTCCAGGAGATACGCTTTCAGTTCAGCGGTATACTCCCGGCGCTTTGGGATAGTTTTTCCGAGCTTTTCAACTGCCGCACCAAAAGCCGCTATCAGCGGAACGCTCTCAGTACCGGAACGGATACCCTTTTCCTGCTTTCCGCCAGTCACGATCGGCACAAGCCTTACGCCCTTGCGGATATATATTGCTCCCACGCCCTTTACGCCGTGTATCTTATGGGCGCTCAGTGAGATAAGGTCAGCGCCAAGAGAAGTCGCCTTGATCGGCAGTTTCATAAACGCCTGAACACAGTCGCAGTGGGTAATGATATCCGGAAATTTGCGCTTTACTGCGGTAAATACCTCCTTTGCCGGGAGGATATAACCAGTCTCGTTATTTACTGCCATCATAGTCAGCAGGACTGTGTTGCCGTCACAGGCATTTACGAAGTCCTCCGGATAGAATCTGCCGTCCTCACGGGGCGACACCCGGCAAACCTCGAATCCCTGGGCTTCAAGGGCGGAAAGTGTCTCGTCAACGGAAGCGTGTTCCACGGCAGAAGCGACGATTTTCCGACGTTTTTTGCCATAAGCGGCACAAGCGCCTCTCAGTGCCAGATTATTGCTTTCCGTAGCGCCGGAAGTGAAAGTGATACACCCTGCCTCAACGCCAAGAGAAGCGGCAATAGTCCGGCGTGCGCTGTCCATAACAAGCTGTGCATCAAGTCCGGCACGGTGGAGCGAGGAGGGGTTGCCGAAATTCACAGTCATAGCATCAACTGCCGCCTGAACAGCCTCAGCGCAGGGCTTGGTGGTGGCAGCGTTATCAAGATAAACCTGCATAATACTCCTTCTAAAAACGTTATACTCAGAACCTATAAAAAGTCCAACAATATATTATACCATATCCGGGCAGTAAAATCAAGTGCAACGGAAAGAAAAAAACTCCCGCAAAGGGAGCATGGTCATCTCATGTCATTTATGGTAAAATCATGACACAAAAAAAGCGCCGCCCGACTTCAAGTCAGGCAGCGTTTCTTCTGTCGCTATTACTTTACGATGTACTTCTCAATTGCCTTGAGGAATTCATCTGCGTCGTCGGTGTGTGCGTGAAGCTCGATGGGCTTCTCAAGGTCAAGGCTGAAAATACCCATGATAGACTTTGCATCTACTGCATATCTGCTTGAAACCAGGTCAATGTCAAAAGGGAATCTCATTACGATATTTACGAACTCCTTGACATCGTTGATAGCCTTCAGCTGTACTGTTGCCTTTGTCATAAGTTATTACCTCCCATTTCTTTGTTTTGTTGGTGTGTGTTGTTTTTTATTGTTTATTTCTTTTTCTGCGGCTTTTCCCTACCGCACCTATATCATAGCACTATCTTTCCCCATTGTCAAGGGACTTGAAATAATTTCGTCAATTTAGTATAATATAGATGTACTGCGAGTTTATTATTTTATTCATAACGAATAACTATTGATTGTGCATAAAAATTATATATATCTTTTGTGCAGTATACATAAGTTGAAAACTTGTTGAAGATAAGATGTTAAGGTGAAATATGTATAAGATTTATTTTTTAACCTTTGGCTGTAAAGTCAACCAGTACGAAACTGATTCGCTGAAAAGTCAGTTCACTAAAATGGGATTTGCCGTTACTGATTCCCCGGCGGAAGCTGACGCTGCTGTGGTAAATTCCTGTACTGTAACAAGCGGCGGCGACAGCAAGTCACTCTACGCTGTCAGGAAACTGCGCCGGGACTGCCCTGATGCGGTGATAGTCCTCACAGGCTGTCTGCCCCAGGCTGCCGGAAAACCGGACATTCCGGAAGCGGACATCATCACCGGCACAAAAGACCGCCACCTCCTGCCGGGAATGGTTCTTGACGCTCTCCAAAACGGCGGAAAGACCGTTAGTATCCCGGAATACTCCCCTTCTGATGCCTTTGAAACTATGGAGTACACCGCCGAACTGCACCGCACAAGGGCTTACATTAAAATACAGGACGGCTGCAACTGTTTCTGTTCCTACTGCATTATCCCCTATGCCCGTGGGCGCTGCCGCAGCAAGCCACTTGAGGATATCCGCCGGGAAGCACAAATGCTCGCTGATGCCGGTCACAGGGAACTTGTCCTTGTGGGCATAAACCTTGCGTTCTACGGCAAGGAGTTCGGTCTGCGGCTGGCTGATGCGGTAGAAGTGTGCTGCAACGTACCGGGTATTGACCGTGTGCGGCTCAGTTCCCTCGAACCCGAAATGCTCCTGGACGGCGACCTGGAACGTCTTGCGGCGCTGCCCGAACTATGTCCTCAGTTCCACCTGTCCCTTCAGTCCGGCTGTGCAAAAACTCTCAAAGCCATGAACCGCCGGTATACCCCCGATGAATATTTCGCCCTCACTGAGCGAATCCGCCAGCTTATACCCGATGCGGCGTTCACTACCGATATCATGGTAGGTTTTCCCGGCGAGACTGAGGAAGACCACTGGGAGTCTATGGAATTTGCGGAAAAGGTGGGATTTTCAAAGATACACGTTTTCCAGTACTCCCCCCGCAAGGGAACTCCTGCCGCCAAGATGCCGCAAGTTCCGGGAAATATTAAACAGCGCCGTGGCGATGAAATGAAGTCCCTCGCCGCCTCCTTGCAGGAGCGATACCTGAAAAGCCTTGTAGGGCGCAGTTTTCCGGTACTTTTCGAGCGTGAGAACAGTCCCCTTTTCCACCAGGGCTGCACCCCCGATCACACTCTCGTAAAAATTTCCCGAAAAAATTCTGAAAAAAGTTTGCGTAATGAGATAAAACGTGTTATAATAGAAATGAGTTATCCCGACTACTGCTTCGGCAGCCTGTCGGAGGACCAGGACTGCTGAGAACATTTTCATTCACGGCAGTTACTATGAAAGGAGAAAATTTATGTCCGTTTTCAGAATCTACGCCGAAAAAAAGCCTGAATTCGCTGTTGAAGCCCAGTCAGTGCTGAGCGACGTTAAAACCGCTCTCAGACTCGACCTTACAGGTCTGAGGATCCTCAACCGCTATGATGCCGATCACCTCAGCGAGGAGGATTTCAATGCAGCTATTGCTACTGTATTCTCAGAGCCTGCTGTTGATGTGGTCTACAGCGACCTCCCCAAGCTTACAAACGGCGAGAGAGTTTTCGCTGTTGAGTACCTCCCCGGTCAGTTCGACCAGAGAGCTGATAGCTGCGAGCAGTGTATCCAGATACTCCGTCAGGGCGAAAGATGCCGTGTAAGAAACGCAAGAGTTTACATCGTCGAAGGCAATATTACCGATGCTGAGTTCGACCGCCTGAAAGCCTATATCATCAACCCCGTTGAGAGCCGTGAGGCTTCACTGGCTAAGGTTGATTCCCTTGATACAAATTATGAGATACCCACTACCGTTGCTACTATCGACGGTTTCATCTCCCTGGACGAGCAGGGTCTTCATGATATCGTTGACAGCATGGGTCTGGCTATGGATTACGACGATATCCGCTTCTGCCAGGAGTATTTCCAGAAGGAGCGCCGTGACCCCACTATCACCGAGATCAAGATGATAGATACTTACTGGTCTGACCACTGCCGTCACACCACTTTCCTTACAAACGTTGAACACGTTGATATCGACACTCCCTACATCAGGGAAACTTTCAAGGAGTATATCGACGTTCGTGAGTCACTGGGCAGAAATGACCGCCCTGTAACTCTTATGGACTTAGGTACTCTCGCTGCCAAGAAGCTCAAGGCTGACGGCAAGCTGCCTGACCTTGACGAGAGCGAGGAGATCAATGCCTGCTCCGTTAAGATCAAGGTTGACGTTGACGGCAAGGACAAAGACTATATCCTCATGTTCAAGAACGAGACTCATAACCACCCCACCGAGATCGAGCCTTTCGGCGGTGCTGCTACCTGTCTGGGCGGCGCTATCCGTGACCCGCTGTCAGGACGTTCCTACGTTTACCAGGCTATGCGTGTTACCGGTGCAGCTAACCCCCTCGTTCCCGTTGAGGACACTATCGCCGGCAAGCTGCCTCAGAGAAAGATCACTGTTGGTGCTGCTAACGGTTACTCCTCTTACGGTAACCAGATCGGTCTGGCTACTGGTCATGTTGCTGAGGTATACCACCCCGGCTATGTTGCAAAGAGAATGGAGATAGGCGCTGTTCTGGGTGCTGCTCCCGCTGAGAATATCCGCCGTGAGCGCCCTGTTCCCGGTGACGTTGTTATCCTCCTGGGCGGAAAGACCGGTCGTGACGGCTGCGGCGGCGCTACAGGTTCTTCCAAGTCTCATACCCTCGAATCACTGGAAAGCTGCGGTGCTGAGGTTCAGAAGGGTAATCCCCCTGAGGAGAGAAAACTCCAGAGACTTTTCCGCAACCCTGAAGTTACCAAGCTGATAAAGCGCTGCAACGACTTCGGCGCAGGCGGTGTTTCCGTTGCTATCGGTGAGCTGACTGACGGTCTGGTCATCGACCTGAACGCTGTTCCCAAGAAGTACGACGGTCTGGACGGCACTGAGATCGCTATTTCCGAGTCTCAGGAGAGAATGGCTGTAGTAGTTGCTCCTGAGGACGTTGAGAAGTTCATGGCTGAGGCTAAGAAGGAGAACCTGGAGGCTACTCTGGTTGCTGACGTTGTTGCTGAGCCTCGTCTGAAAATGAACTGGAACGGCAAGACCATCGTTGACCTTTCAAGAGAGTTCCTCAACTCAAACGGCGCTCCTAAGTTCACTGATATCACTATTGAAAAGCCCTCCTTCGCTTATGAGACCGGCGCTGTAGACAACGCTGACGCATGGACTGCTCTCATGGGTAACCTGAATGTATGTTCACAGAAGGGTCTTATCGAGAAGTTCGACTCCACTATCGGCGCTGGCACAGTTCTGATGCCTTTCGGCGGCGTATACCAGATGTCTCCTTCTCAGGCTATGGCTGCAAAGATCCCCGTTCTCAAGGGCGAGACTAATACCTGCTCACTCATGGGCTGGGGCTATAACCCTGATATATCTTCCAGAAGCCCTTACCACGGCGCTATGCTGGCTGTTGTTGAGTCTATCGCTAAGGTAGTTGCTGCCGGCGGTACTTACAAGAAGTGCTGGCTCACTTTCCAGGAGTACTTCGAGCGTACACAGAATGATCCTAAGCGCTGGGGCAAGCCTTTAGCTGCTCTGCTGGGTGCTTTCAAGGCTCAGCTTGAAATGGGCTGCGGCTCTATCGGCGGTAAGGACTCAATGTCCGGTACTTTTGAGAATATCGACGTTCCTCCTACACTGGTATCCTTCGCTGTATCTACTGCCAAGGCTGACAAGGTTGTATCAACTGAGTTCAAGAAGGCTGGCGACAAGGTAATATTCCTCACTCCTGAGTACGACGAGGACGGTCTGCCTGTATTCGCAAGCGTTAAGGCTGTATTCGACAAGGTTGAGGAGATCATCGCCGCAGGTCGTGCTGCTGCTGTATGGACTCTCGGCTACGGCGGCGCTGCTGAGGGTATCGCTAAGATGTGCTTCGGTAATAAGATAGGCTTCGAGTTCACTTCACGCCTGAGTGCTGACCAGTTATTCAAGCCCTGCTACGGCGGATTCATCATCGAACTCACAGGCGAGGCTTCCGACGACGAGAACGTTATCGGTAAGACTGTTCCTGAGTACAGAATTTGCACATTCGACTACACTGTAAGCCTTGACGCTCTCCAGAGAGTATGGGAAAGCAAGCTTGAGCCTGTATTCCCCTGCCGCATCAAGACTGTTGACTATACTCCCCAGACATACAGTTTCAAGAACACTGAAAAGCTTGTTTCCTCCGAGAAGTTCGCAAAGCCCAGAGTTCTTATTCCTGTATTCCCTGGCACAAACTGCGAGTACGATACCGCAAGAGCATTCGAGAGAGCTGGCGCATCTGCTGAGACTTTCGTTATCAGAAACCTGTCCGCAGGCGATATCGAGGACAGCGTAAACGAGTTCGAGAAGCTCATCAAGGAGAGCCAGATCATCATGATCCCCGGCGGATTCTCCGGCGGTGACGAGCCTGAGGGAAGCGGTAAGTTCATTACTGCATTCTTCCGCAACCCCCGCATAAAGGACGCTGTTCACGAACTGCTGAAGAACCGTGACGGTCTGATGCTGGGTATCTGCAACGGCTTCCAGGCACTTATCAAGCTGGGTCTTGTTCCTTACGGCGAGATCGTTGATATGACCGACGATTCACCTACACTTACATTCAACACTATCGCACGCCACCAGTCCATGATGGTAAATACACGCATCGCTTCCAACAAGAGCCCCTGGCTGTACGGCACAGAGGTGGGCGATATCCACACTATCCCGATCTCACACGGCGAGGGTCGCTTTACTGCTCCTGCAAGCCTTATCCAGAAGCTTGCTGCAAACGGTCAGATCGCTACACAGTATGTGGATATGAACGGCGAGCCTTCTATGGATATCCGCTACAACCCCAATACCTCAGTTGAGGCTATCGAGGGTATCACTTCTCCTGACGGCAGAGTACTTGGTAAGATGGGTCACTCCGAGCGTATCGGCAGCTTCATCGCTAAGAATACTCCCGGCAACAAGGATCAGAAGATATTCGAGAGCGGCGTAGCATACTTTAAATAATTCGTAATGCTTAATGCGTAATCGCGCTCTGCTCTTTACTGATGCGGCAGTTCTTCGCCGCACATCATACTAAAACAAAACGTCCGGTCTGGTACATCAGTACTAAACCGGACATTTTTATTCATCGCCGGAGGTGATACCTTAATTACGCATTACGAATTACGCATTAATATTATGCATTATGAATTTAATAAAGCAAATAGTTCTTGTGGATTTTTCCTATTTTTCTATTGACTAAAGTTCAATTTTGGTGTATAATAGTAAGAGAAATTTTTTGACCGCTTACGGCGGTCTGCTTGAAAAGGAGCTGGAGTTATGAAAACAATATTATTCGCTGCATCAGAATGCGTTCCCTTTATAAAAACAGGCGGTCTGGCTGACGTTGTTGGCGCTCTGCCGCAGTATATCGACAAAAATGAGTTTGACGTAAGGGTGATAATGCCCTACTATACCTGCATACCTGCTAAGTACAGAGACAATTTCAAGTACGTTACACACTTCTATATGGACTATGGCTTCAGAAGAGACGGCGTTCACGTTGGTATCATGGAGTATGAATACAATGGTATCAAGTTCTACTTCGTTGACAATGAGTACTACTTCAAGTGCGACCAGCCCTATTCCTCTGATATGAAGTGGGATATCGAGCGCTTTACCTTCTTCTGCAAGGCTGTCCTCGCTATCCTCCCTGTAGTTGGATTCCGCCCGGATATCATTCACTGTCACGACTGGCAGTCCTCTCTCATTCCGGTATTCATGCACTCCACTTTCGCTACCAATCCTTTCTACAGCACAACCAAGACTATCATGACTATCCACAACCTGAAATTCCAGGGAGTTTGGGATATCGACACGTTCAAGTACAATACCGCCCTGCCGGACTATATGTTCACCTCCGACAAACTGGAATTCCACAAGGGCGCTAATATGTTAAAGGGCGGTCTGGTGTACGCTGACTATATCACCACCGTTTCCGAGACATACGCTGAGGAGATAAAGTACCCATTCTTCGGCGAACAGCTTGACGGTCTGCTCAGGGCAAGAAGTGCGTCCCTGCGTGGTATCGTAAACGGCATCGACTACAAGGTATTCGACCCCAGCAACGACAAGCACATCTATGCGCCTTTCAACGCTGATAACTTCAAGGCTAACAAGGCTGAGAATAAGATGCGCCTCCAGGAGGAACTTGGTCTGCCAGTTGACAAGGACAAGTTCATGATAGCTATTATCTCCCGTCTGACAGACCAGAAGGGTCTTGACCTGGTAAATTACGCTATCGAGCGTATCTGCGATGAGAATACTCAGTTCGTAGTTATCGGTACTGGTGAGCAGAGATATGAGAATATGTTCAAGCACTATCAGTGGAAGTACCCTGAAAGAGTCTCCGCTAATATACTCTACTCCGATAAGCTGGCTCACAAGCTTTACGCTGCTGCTGACGCTATGCTCATGCCCTCACTCTTTGAGCCCTGCGGTCTTACTCAGCTTATCTCCCTGCGCTATGGTACAGTTCCGATCGTTCGTGAGACTGGCGGTCTGAAAGATACAGTTCAGCCCTACAACGAGTTCGACGGCACTGGTACTGGCTTCTCCTTCGCTAACTACAACGGCGAGGAAATGCTGGGCGTTATCAACTACGCTAAGCACATTTACTTCAACCACCGTGGCGAATGGGACAAAATGGTTTGCCGTGGCATGAAGACCGACTTCTCCTGGAACAGCTCTGCACGCCAGTATGAGGGTATGTACAGCTGGATGATAAACTGGTAATGCCGGCAGTTAAAAAAATTTGCCGTGGTGCGATATTCGACATGGACGGTCTTATGCTGGACACCGAAAAACTGCTTGTACGCTTCTGGCGGCAGGCAGCTTCCGAATACGGCTACGATATGACTGACGAGGACGTTTTCGGCATAAGAAGCCTTTCCAGAAAATACTCTGTCCCACGGCTGAAAGAACGTTTCGGACAGGAATTCCCCTTTGAAGAAGTGCGCAGCAGACGAATAAAGCTGATGAACGATTTCATCGACCAGAACGGCTTTGAGGTTAAAAGAGGACTTTTTGAGCTGCTCTCCTACCTTAAAGATTCCGGGAAAAGCATCGCTGTCGCAACTGCCACTGCCCGTGACAGGGCTACAGACTACCTGCGCCGTATAAATGCACTTGATTACTTCGATGCTGTTATATGCGGCGATATGGTAACAAATGGCAAGCCCGAACCGGATATTTACATCACCGCCGCCAATGAACTTGGTATCCCCTGCGACGAATGTGCCGCTTTCGAGGATTCCCCCAACGGCGTACTGTCCGCTTACAGGGCAGGCTGTCAGGTCATCATGATACCAGACCTCACCCAGCCAACTGAGGAAATGCTGCCAACGCTTTCCGGTGTCTATAGCGACCTGGAAAAGGCTATAGCCTACTTTGAGGAGGTGTAAGCGTGATAGTTAGTCCTACAAGCGTTTCACGTATATTCGAGATACCTAAGCTGTACTACTTTGAAGCCGGCAACGACTACTCCGGCAGCCGTGACGATTTCTCCTTCAAAATAGTTAACGGCGAAAAACTGAAATGCATGACCTGGCACGGCAGACTTTGTTCCATGAAAGCTACGATCGAGAACGAAGCAGAGTTCGACCTTAATGCCAAGGGTTTTCAGGCTTTGGTAAAATGGCTTGAAGAAAGATACACCGAATCCGGCGGAAAAACTGAATAAACAAGCAGCGGACAGGTGGTCGTACCTGTCCGTTTTTTTACCTATATCGTGGCTTTTTTGCATATTCTTTGCAAGAAATATGTTGACATACGGAGAATACTGCGGTATAATATTATTAAAGTAATAATTTGTCACTTTAATGATATAAAGGATAGAAGGACGGATCATAATGCGTATCAAAAAAACTTTAGCCTGGGCTTTGGCTTTGTCTTTGACTGTTTCGGCGCAGTCATGCACAAATTCTATCGAGAAAGTGGAAAACACTCCCGCTTCCGGAAGCGTTGCTGATACTACCGATGCCCAGTCAGGGGAACAGGCTGGCGACGATATAATCTCAATTATCACCGCTTCCGATGCTGTTACTACCGCTGCAACTACTACCACCGAAACCACCACTACTACCGTAACAACTACTGCCCTGCCTAAAGGCAAACTGCTGGACTGCAAGGGAAATGTACTCATGTACAGCGAGGTCGATGAGACTGGCAAGGAAAAGCGCCTTACCAACGATACAAATAAGGTCGCTTTTGCTAACGTTCTCAACACACTTTCCGAGGGCCTTGACCTTACCTTTGAAAAACAGCTTACTGAACCCAATCCGGACGATGTTGACGGAAAGAAAATGGGTCAGTCAATTCAGCTTACTTTTGATGCGGATATCCAGAATGCCGTTTATTCCTATATGGCGGATTGCAACATAGTCGGTTCTGCCGTAGTTATGCGTACTGACGGCTCGCTGGCGGCTCAGGTAAATTTTCCCTCCTACGACCCAGACCTGTATGAGAGCGTGGAGCATGACGACGATCTGGCTTGGGGATACTATGGCAATAAAGCTTTCCAGAACGCTGAACCAGGATCCTGCTTCAAGATTATGTCCGAAGTCATCTCCGACAAACACGGTATCTACTCGGTTTACGACGACGGTACATGGTACTACGACGGCACTTCCATTGTTAACTGGGATCACGACACTAACTTCAGCTATCCTATGGAGCGTTCGCTGTACTCCGCTTTCATAAATTCAAGCAATATTTTCTTTGCTAAAGCATTTGACCAGATAGGTGCTGAGGAAGTTCTAAGCGACCTGGATACCATCTTCCACTTCGGCACTGATATCCCCTGCGACTTCGGAAACCTCCACAATAACGTTGAGGTCTACTGCAATGACGACCTGCGCCGTACTGCGTTCGGTCAGTCCTATGTCCTCACCTGCCCCATTTACATGGCAGCCCTTGGCAGAGAAGCAGTTTTCGGAGATATGGTCACACCTTTCGTTATCAAGAACATTGTGGACACAAACGACACTACAAAAGTCCTGAAAGAAGGTACTGCGCCCAATCAGGTGATCGCTTCCATTCCCGCAGACTATCGCCAGAACCTCCTGGACGGCATGAGCGGAGTTGGCGCAAATATCGGAGTTTACGCTCCCGGCGGCTGCTCGTTCTACGCTAAGACCGGTACTGCTGAGACTTGGGAAGGCGATTTTCTCTACATAACCGGCATCGTCAAAAGAGAGTCTGACAACGGCACTTCCACCTGGTCAGACTACAGCAGCTACGACGGTTCTTACGTCATAATAATGCAGATACGCAACCCTGGCGACCACGGCTTTGACTTTGCCAGCGAATCTGCTTACCTCTACCAGGGCATCGTGAACACAGTCATGGGGTGATAGGTCATGAAAAAACCAGTGATACTTATTGCATCTGTCATAGGCATAATACTTGGTATCACCATACTCATCACTTCCCTTGCGGACATTGAGATGCCGAAAATGTTCTGGCTGATCTACACAGTTTGTATGCTAGTAATAAGCTGTGCAAATATCGGTACATACCTTAAAGTAAAAAAATCTCATAAATAAAAAATCCCCGGAGACTTTTCCTTTCAAAGTTTCCGGGGTTTTATTACGATCAATTCTTGAAAATTCCTGAATAATTTCACTGCTTCCGGCTATAATACTCTCAGAACATCATTCACGCAATGGTGTCACAAAATCCCGAATAAAGAGGTGATCTCAATATGTGGGACAAAATCGCTCTGGCACTCCTTATCATAGGCGGTGTCAACTGGGGACTGGTCGGCATTTTTGGTCTTGACCTTGTTGCCTGGATGTTTGGCGGTGCAGGCAGTCTTATCGCAAGGGCAGTCTACATTCTTGTAGCGATCTCTGCGGTCTGGTGCATTTCGTTTCTTTTCCGCAGGGACGAGGAACTGGCGTATAGCCGTGCTGACTGACACCCCATAGCCTGAGCCTGTACTGAAGATGCCGTGTGCAGGCTATGCATCATGAGTCCGGAGAATTTTCTCCGGCTCTTTTGCTGTATAAAGCAAAAAAGCGCCCGCCCGAAACCGGACGAACGCTTAAATTCTATAATTAGTCAGCTACATAAGGCAGCAGAGCGATCTGTCTTGCCTTCTTGATTGCAACTGTCAGCTCACGCTGGTGGAATGCACAAGTGCCTGTAACACGTCTGGGGAGAATCTTAGCTCTCTCAGTCATGCACTTTCTCAGCTTAGCGAGATCCTTGTAGTCGATGCGCTCGATTCTGTCAGCACAGAACATACAAACCTTCTTGCGGGGCTTCTTAGAAGGGCGTGCGCTTCTTTCCTTATCCATAGGCATAATTCTTATCCTCCTATCTTAGTAAAGTTGTTAAAAGGGAACGTCGCTTTCTTCGACGAGTGCCTCAAATTCACTGGCTTTGCCATAGTTCATTGAACTGTTGCCCTGGGGCTGCTGGGGAGCAGACTGCTGGGCAGGAGCGTTCTGATAAGAGTTATTGCCGTTATAGCCGGAATTGTCACCATAGCCGCCGTTTCCGCCGCCATAGTTATTTCCGCCGCCGTAGTTGCTGCCGCCATTATAGCCGCCGCCGTAACCGCCAGCGTTGCCGCCGTAGTTACCATTGCCGCCGTTGTTTCCGCCGCTTTCATTCTTTCCGCCTACGAACTCAACGTTGTCAACGAAAATACTGTATGAATAGTGCATAACATCGGGATATTTTCTGTCAGGGTAGTTATCATTTCTGAGTGAACCCTCAACAAGTATCATCTTTCCCTTACTGAAATAACGAGATACGAACTCAGCGGTCTGCCTGAAAGCAGTACAGGTGATGAAATCAGCACCTCTTTCGCCGGTGTTCTTATCAGCGAATCTTCTGTCAACAGCAACAGTGAACCTGCAAGAGGAAACACCGGACTGTGACTGTCTCAGCTCAGGGTCAGCGGTAAGTCTGCCAACTAAAATAACCTTATTCATAAACAAACGCCTCCATAGTCAAATTAAAGAACTGTAACGAGTGAACGAAGGACATTTTCATCGAGGTTAAGACGTCTTGAAAGGTCAGCGGGATACTCAGGAGCAGACTCGAAAGTATAAATTACGTAGTAGCCCTCTGTCTCGTAGTTGATGGGGTAAGCAAGCTTTCTTGTGCCCCACTCCTCATTGACTTCAACAGCGCTGGCGTGTCTTTCGATTCTTTCCTTGAACTTCTTAACGAGAGCGTTTCTGGACTCCTCGCCGTTCTTTTCGCCGAAAACAACCATTACCTCGTACTTTCCGGATACCTTTGCCATTTCTGTACACCTCCTTCTGGATTCCGCCCACAACCTGCTGCGGGCAAGGATAAAATTTATCGCTTGACACGATACTCAAATATTATAGCACGTCCCGATGAATTTGTCAAGTGTTTCTCACTTATTTAAAGCTGTTAACTAATTGGTTTGGTCCTTCACATCAAGTTCCACCGGGCAATGGTCGCTGCCCAGTATATCGGTAAGTATGCGGCTGTCGGACACTCTCTCCATGAACCGCTCGGACACGATGAAGTAGTCGATACGCCAGCCGGCGTTCTTCTCCCTTGCCTTGAAGCGATACGACCACCAGGAGTACTCCACTTTTTCAGGGTAAAGCGTCCGGTAGGTATCCTTGAAGCCTGCCGCCAGAAGCTCGGTCATCTTGCCACGTTCCTGGTCAGAAAATCCGGCGTTTCCGACGTTGTTTTTCGGGTTCTTCAGGTCTATTTCATTATGTGCCACGTTCAGGTCACCGCAGTAAACAACCGGCTTTTTCTTATCCAAAGCGGACAGGTAGCCTCTCATAGCATCCTCAAACTCCATGCGGTAGTCGATGCGTTTCAGTTCATTCTGTGCGTTGGGAACGTAGCAGCACACGAAGTAGAAGTCCTCATACTCGCAGGTTATGACACGTCCCTCATCGGTGTGACTGCCCTCGATACCATATACAACTGATATCGGCTCTTTTTTAGTGAAAACAGCCGTACCGGAATAGCCTTTTTTCTGGGCGCTGTGGAAGTAGATGTGGTAGCCGTCGGGGGCGAAATCCGCCTGATCTGGCTGCATTTTAGTTTCCTGCAAGCAGAAGATATCCGCATCAGCCTGAGAGAAGAAGTCAGCGAAGCCCTTAGTAAGGCAAGCCCGGAAGCCGTTAACGTTCCAGGAAATAAGTTTCATACAGTTCTCCTTTTAAATATATTGTACTATGATTATACCACAATTCTCACGGATATGCAAGTCCCCAGTGTCCCACAATTGATACAATGATTATTTAATGCGTAATGCGTAATTCGTAATGCGTAATTTGTGGTATCGCCTTGCGGCGATGATTTTAAAGATGCTGGTTTCATGTAAACTTTTGGTATACAGTACACTATTTAAAATCGTGCCGTAAGGCACACCGCAATTACGCATTACGCATTGCGAATTACGCATTAAAAAAAAGTGGGTCTTGACAAAAGGGAATAAATGTGCTATAATCAATAAACTGAAAATGATTATCAATTTTGTTTTTTTGGAGGATACTATGTTCAAGAAATTCCTTTCGGCTGCTTCCGCACTGGTTCTCGCCGGCTGTCTCTGCTCCTGCGGAAGCCAGAATTCTGCCATTAACGACAATCCTGACAAGCTGAAGATCGTTTGCACCATTTTTCCGGAGTACGACTGGACTCGCCAGATCCTCGGCAGCCATTCCGGTGACGTTCAGCTTACCTACCTCCTCAGCAACGGCGCTGACCTCCATAACTATCAGCCTACTGCTGATGATATGATACGCATTTCTGACTGCGATATCTTCGTTTACGTCGGCGGTGAATCCGATTCCTGGGTGAAGGACGCTATTTCCGAATCAAGAAACCCCGACCTCCAGGTTGTCAGCCTTATGGATATGGTCGGTGACAACGCAAAGGAGGAGGAGATCAAGGAAGGCATGGAGGCTGAGGACGAGGAGGAAGAAAGTGACCTTGCTCACGAAGAAGCTGAGTACGACGAACACGTCTGGCTCTCCGTCCGCAATGCTGAGACTTGCTGCAAGGGCATCGCAGAAGCCGTAAAAAAGGCTGACAGCGCTAATTCCGCCGACTACGACGCTAACCTGAGCGCTTACCTTGACAAACTCGATAAGCTGGATACCGATATCACTGACGCTCTCGCTGCTAAGTCCGAAAAGACCCTTATCTTCGGCGACCGTTTCCCATTCCGCTATTTCGTCGATGACTACGGTCTGGACTACTACGCCGCATTTGTTGGCTGCTCCGCCGAAACTGAGGCAAGCTTCGAGACTATTGCATTTCTCGCAAAAAAAGCCGACGAGACCGGCACAGACAGCATCTTCGCTATCGAAGGCTCTGACTGCACTATCGCAGAAGCCGTTATCGCAAATACTTCCTCCAAAAACCAGACCATAAGGGTTCTGGATTCCGCACAGTCCGTTAATACCCAGCAGATCCAGGACGGTGCTTCCTACATCTCTATCATGGAAAATAATCTTCGTGTATTAAAAGAGGCGTTAAAGTAAATGAATGAACAGATAACCTGCAAAAATGTCGCCCTGGGCTATGAGGACGGCATCGTTACCGAGGGGCTGAATTTCACCGTAAGTAAGGGCGATTACCTTTGTATACTGGGCGAAAACGGCTCTGGTAAGTCCACACTGATAAAGGCTCTCCTGGGACTTCGCCCGCAGCTCAGCGGCGATATCACCTGGGGAAGCAGTTCCAAGAAGATCGGCTATCTCCCCCAGCAAACCCCGGTACAGCGTGATTTTCCCGCTTCCGTCCGTGAGATAGTCCAGTCCGGTTGCCTTTCAAAGACCGGATTCCGCCCGTTCTACAGCAAGGAGGAAAAGGAACGTGCCATGCGCTGCATGAAGCGCCTTAACATCGAGGATCTCGCCGGCAGATGCTACAGAGAACTTTCCGGCGGTCAGCAGCAGCGTGTACTCCTGGCAAGGGCGCTCTGTGCAACTGAGGAAATGCTCCTGCTGGACGAACCGGTTACCGGTCTTGACCCACGAGCCCAGGCTGACCTGTATGAGCTTATCGCAAAGCTCAACAAGGAGGGTATCACCATAATCATGGTATCCCACGACGTTGCCGCACTCAGCTATGCTTCACATATCCTCCACATCGCTAAAAAACAGCTTTTCTTCGGCAAAAAGGACGACTACCTGAACAGCCGTACTGGTAAGGCATTTCTCGAAACGGAGGCAAGTGAAAATGAATAACGATATCTTAGGCACTCTGCAATACTATTTTACATACCCGTTCGTTCGCTATGCTCTCATCGTCGGACTTCTCATCGCCCTCTGCTCATCGCTGCTGGGCGTTACGCTTGTTTTGAAGCGGTTCTCTTTCATCGGTGACGGTCTTTCACACGTTGCCTTCGGCGCAATGGCTGTTGCAGCAGTGGCAGGCATCACCGAGAAAATGTACATAATCATGCCGGTGACGGTCGGCTCTGCAATACTTCTCCTGCGGACTGGTCAGAATACCAAAATAAAGGGCGATGCGGCGGTTGCGATGATATCCGTGGGCGCTCTGGCGATAGGTTATATGCTCATGAACCTGTTCCCCTCCTCGTCCAATATCTCCGCCGACGTTTGCAGTACGCTGTTCGGCTCGACTTCCATACTCACCCTGAAAAAGTCGGACGTTATCGTGTGTATCATATTCTCGATAATTGTTATACTTGCGTTCCTGCTGTTCTACAACAAGATATTCGCTGTGACCTTTGACGAGACATTCTCAAAAGCCACAGGTATCCAGACCGACGGCTATAACCTGCTTATAGCTATTATTACTGCGCTTATCATAGTCCTCGCCATGAATCTGGTAGGCTCGCTGCTTATCTCGGCGCTTATCATATTCCCGGCACTTTCTGCAATGCGGCTTTTCAAAAGTTTCCGGAGCGTTATCATATGCTCAGCAATAATATCGGTATGGTGTGCAGGCATTGGCATAATCGTGTCAATACTCGCATCTACTCCCGTTGGCTCGACTATCGTTCTGGCGGACATAATCATGTTCCTTATCTTCTGGGTAATTTCCCTGTTCACCGGGAGGGCTAAGGCATGAAACGTTTCAGTTCACTTCTGCTTGCTTCGGCGCTTTTCCTGACTGGCTGTGGAACGGATATCCCCGTAACACCGCAAGACAGTTCCTCCGCTGAAACCACCACCGAGCCGGACTTTATGGCATCTCTTGCCAACGACGGCTACGACATCGACCTGACCACACTCGGCTCGAATATGATGTATGGTCAGGTGTTCGACATGATGAATGACCCGGATAAATATATGGACAAATCCGTCCGTGTTACCGGCAACTTCAACTACTATCAGGATCCCGCCGGCAAAGATTACTTTGCAGTATTTATCCCCGATGCAGCTGCCTGCTGCGCTCAGGGAATGGAATTCATTCTCGCTGACACCAGTGCCGTTTACCCGGACGATTACCCGGAAGACGGTGAGCTTATAACAGTTACCGGCAAATTCAGCTACTACACAGAATACACCCTGAATTACTGCCAGCTTCTTGATGCTCAGATAATTCCTACCGTCCCACGCAAGGAGGATACTGCTAATGAGAATAAGTAAATTTATCGCTCCCCTGCTGGCTGCGCTGATGCTGACCTCCTGCGGTCAGGCGGAGGCTGCACCGTCTGAGGAAACATCTTCACAAGTGTCGCAGTCTGGCGGAAACGCTGCTGCCGACTTCGAGACTGAGCGCCTTGCCGAGAATAATTTCGACATCGACCTTACTACCCTCAGTCCAAGCATGGTCTATGGGCAGGTGTACGATATGGTTTACACCTCCGATAACTACGTCGGTAAGACCGTGAAGATGAAAGGTCCGTTCAGCTATTTCCTCGACCCTCAGACCAATCAGGAATACTTCGCTGTCCTCATCAGCGACGCAACCGCCTGCTGTAGCCAGGGAATCGAGTTCGTCCTCGACGGCGACTACAAATACCCCGACGACTACCCGGAAATCGGCACTGAAATAACCGTCTGCGGCAACTTCAACTACTACAAGGAAGGCGCTAACACCTACTGCCAGCTTACCGAAGCCCGCATCCTCGAAATCGCCCAGTAACACCGGCTTTTTACTGGGGGAAACCCTTTTGAAAAAGGGTTCTCCCCCAGCCCCCCTTCCTAAAACTTTCGGCTTTTGAAAAATTCTCCCCCTGATATGGCAATTTCAGTCGTTCTCGACGACCTACTTTTGCTGTACCATATCAGGGGGAGAATTTTTAGGAGCGGAAGTCTCAAGAAGAAGTCCGAGGAAAATCCTTGCCCAGAAGAATTACCTAGGGCGTGTTGACACTATAATAATGCGCAGATTTTTGAGCAGAATTTCTACGCAGACAAGAAGATAAAATGCAGGCGGGCTGTCGCCCGGCAAGTTTTATCGACGCAGTATGCGTAAAATTCTGCCAAAAAGATGCGCTT
>JAGBJO010000050.1 GCA_017934425.1 Ruminococcus sp. | reverse complement strand
TGCTGTTTTACAATTTGCCCGGAGAACTCTGTACCAGTACAAACAAGGTTGAGCGACGTAAAAAGCACCGTTTCTATTATGTGAGCGAGCGTAAGCAAGCGTCAACGTGAGAAGTGGTCAAGCTGACGCAGCTTGAAGGGGACATAAATTTTCGACCTATGGATTTTAGGAAAACAATGCCGGTAAAAATCGGCAATAGAGGGGAAAAAAGAGGTTCAGGAAAGGGGAGTCCAGAGGGGAAAACCTAAGGGGAAAAAGGGGGAGGAAATGCCGATTTTTGTCGGGTTTAATTTGTTCCTCCCCCTTTTTCCACTTGGGTTGTCCCCTTTGGCGGAACGTCCACAAAACAGACAAATCCAGCAAAAGAAACGTGCGACGGAAAACGTGAATAGTGAACAGTAAATAAAAGCAAATTACCATTCGCCAAATGATTAAATGAATTATTTTTAAGCACCTGCTCCATTATTCATACTTTTTCTATTGACATATCTCTCTGAAAAGTGTATAATAATTGTGTTGTATTTATTTGCAAATGTATTACTATTGGCAGTTTATGCAGCTTTGTTTTACATCATTATCAGGCACGGTACATATAAATACATCTGTGTCTGTACCATGATATATGTGCATTCTTAGGACTTCCCCAAGGTCCACCGGCATTTCCCGTTTTTGCGATTTGCTTTTTGTAAATATATTCTACAAATGAATAAAATAATGCGGCATTTACCGCCTTTAAGTAGTAGTTGGTTTTAGGATACAAACTATTTTTCACAAAGGAGGTAATGCACTGATGGATCCGATCATCGCTGTAATTCTGATTATCGTCGCCCTGGCTGCCGGCGCTGCTGTGTCTGGCTTTATAACCTGGGGCAAGGGCGTGGAAGCTGGTATCGAACGCCGTAAGCAGCAGGCTGAGGCAGTTATCGGCTCGGCTGAGCAGCAGGCTTCCCGTATCCTCGAAGATGCCGAAAAAGAAGCAGACAACAAAAAGAAAGAAGCTCTCGTTGAGGCTAAGGACGATATTCACAAGCTTCGCACCGAAGCAGAAAAGGAAATCAAGGACCGCAGAGCAGAACTGAACCGCCAGGAAAGACGAGTTCAGCAGAAAGAGGAAAATCTCGACAGGAAAACCGATAATCTCGAAAAGAAAGAGGAGACCCTCAATCAGAAGATCAAAAGTGCTGACGATAAGCTTCAGGAAGCTGAGGCTATCAAGAAATCTCAGCTTGACATTCTGGAGAGAATTTCTGAATTCACTAAAGACCAGGCTAAGGAGTATATCCTTTCTCAGCTTGAGGACGACCTGGTCCACGAAAAAGCCATTAAGATCGCAAACTACGAACAGCAGATCAAGGACGAGTGCAACGAGAAGGCAAGAAGCCTTATCTCACTGGCTATTGCTAAAGTCGCTGCTGACCAGGTGTCAGAAGCCGCTGTTTCTGTAGTTCCCCTGCCTAATGACGAAATGAAGGGACGTATCATCGGACGTGAGGGTAGAAATATCCGTACTCTGGAGACTCTCACAGGCGTTGACCTTATCATCGACGATACACCTGAAGCTATCACACTTTCCTGCTTCGATCAGATCCGCCGTGAGGTGGCAAGGATCGCTCTGGAAAAGCTTATCGCTGACGGCAGAATCCACCCCACCCGCATCGAGGAAATGGTCGATAAAGCCCGCCGTGAGGTCGAGTACCGCATCAAGCAGGAGGGCGAACGTGCTGTTATCGAAACTAACGTTCACGGTCTTAACCACGAACTTATCAAGCTTCTCGGTCGTCTGAAGTACCGTACAAGCTACAGACAGAATGTTCTCGATCACTCTATCGAAGTTGCCAAGCTTTGCGGCGTTCTCGCTTCTGAGCTGGGCGTAGACGCTAATCTGGCAAGACGTGCTGGTCTGCTCCACGATATCGGTAAGGCTCTCACCTCCGAGATCGAAGGCTCACACGTTCAGATTGGTGTTGATGTATGTAAAAAATACAACGAAAACCCTGTTGTTATCCACGCAGTTGAGGCTCACCACAACGACGTTGAACCCAGAACTGTCATTGCCTGTATCGTTCAGGCTGCCGACGCTATCTCCGCTGCAAGACCTGCTGCAAGAAGTGAAAACTACGAAAGCTATATCAAGCGCCTTCAGAAGCTTGAGGAGATATGCACCTCCTACGAAGGCGTTGAGAAGTGCTACGCAGTTCAGGCAGGACGTGAGGTCAGGATCATGGTCATTCCTGAGATCATCAATGATGAGAAAATGGTCATCGTTGCAAGACAGATCGCTCAGCAGATCGAGTCTGAAATGGATTATCCCGGACAGATCAAGGTCAACCTCATTCGTGAAAGCAGAGTTTCGGATTACGCTAAGTGATCCTGTGCGGACGGTCATTGCGCCGTCCGCTTTTTTATATCCTGTTAAAGGAGTGGTCGCATGAATATAAAACGTATCACCACTGCCGCCTTCGCTGCGGCTGTAAGCCTCTCCTGCTCCGCTTCGCTGAGGGCTGATGCAATAAAGCTGGACTATAACGACGGCTACTGGCGGCAGATCGGCTACGTTGGCGATATCGACGGCAACGGTTCTCTTGGTGCAGCAGATATGGTTCTCCTTGAAAGCCACCTTATGGGCAAAACGCCCCTGACTGCCGCCAATTCCTACAGCCTGGACTACGACAATTTCGCCGTTGACGGACATAAACCCGAACACAGCAAGGGCAGGTTCATTACCGCAGACATTGACCGTGACGGTAAAATAACCGCCTTTGATATGGTGCAGCTTCGTGAGGCTATATCCGATAATGACTGGAAAAAAGTCTGGGTATATAGTTCCGGAAATTACTACCGCCCCAGTAAACTTGATTACAACAAGGACTACATCTACCCCTCTATCCAGCAGCACGCCCCTTTCATGCCATCACACGGCACAGCTAAGGCGGTAATATTCTATGTGGACTTCCCCGACTGCAAGTACGACTATGAGCCTGACCTGGACTATATGCGGCAGATTTCTTTCGGCGGCGAGGATACCGCTGACCAGTCGTTCCCCTTTGAAAGTATGGCGGCATTCTATAAGCGCTCCTCAAAGGGCGCTCTTACCCTCGAAGGCGACGTTTTCCGCTATACCGCCAAGAAAAGTATCGCTGACTACTCCCTCGACCACGGCTCGCTCCTTGTGGAATGTCTCACAGCACTTGACGATTCGGTGGACTTCTCCCGGTTCGACGGAAACGGCGACGGTTGTATCGACGTGTCAATAATCAACGTCCCAAACTCGGACTACGATTCCTACTGGTGGCCTGCCGCTATCGCTGAGGGTTGGAACAGAAAAACCACCGTTGACGGATTAAAGATAGGTCATATGATATCCGGCACTGAATCCATAGCTGCACCCTACGACCACGAAAGCTTCTCCTATACCCTGCTCCATGAAATGGGTCATGCTATGGGTCTGCCGGACTACTACGTCTACAGCGGCGGTCAGGGTATGGCTGGTACTGCAGGCTGGGAGGATATGGACGATTCCATGTGCGATATGGGTGCGCTTTCAAAGCTTCTCCTTGGCTGGTACAAGAACGACCAGGTAAGCATATTCAACCCCAATTCCGGTTCGCAGACTTTCGTGCTGAAAAATGCCCAGTCCGATGAGGGCAACTGCGTTATTATCCCCAACGGAAGAATCGAGGAAGACTTCAACTGCGAGTACTTCATCATGGAATACAATACCCCCGACGGCAATAACGCTTTCGTCAGGGACATTTACCGCAACACTTCAAGCGGTCTGCGTATATTCCACGCCGATACTGAAGTTTATCTCCCCCTGTCAAAGTATACCGGCTACCTCTACGACAACTACAATAGCCCCAATTATGAATCAGGCAGGCGTGTAGTACGCCTTGTAAACAGTGCCTCTGGCACTTATGACGAGAATTACTTCCACGCCGGCGATGTGATAGATAACTCAGTTTCCGGCTTCGGCTGGTATGACGACTACGAACAGGAAACCATTGACCCAGGTGTTACCGTGACGGTTGACTCTATCGACGGCGATGAGTGTATAGTCACGATATCAGTAAAATAAATAACGAAAGGCTTTTCTTATGGCTAAGCAACTATTTAATTCTACAGAAAAATCAAATTTCATTCTGAACATGACCGAGGAGAAGTACTCCTCTCTTGCTTCAAAGGGACTTATCGCTGCCTGTCTGCTTACAAGCATCGCAACAGCCGTTCCTGAGATAGCAAACGAAAATATGTACTCCGTTTCCGCCGCAGGACTTGCGCTTTCCGGCGTTATATGCATGATACTTGCGCTTATCGGACTTATTAAAAAGTACATCAGCGGCAAAGCGCTCATACCAGTGTGTGCCTTTGGTGCTATGCTGCTTCTGGCAATACTCTCCAGCCTTACTTCCTACGATTTGGTAATATCCCTATACGGCTACACAGGACGTGGAGAAGGTCTGCTGGCGCTGATATTCTATTTCAGCTTCTTCATTACTGCGGCTGCTGTCAAGAATGAATCCGCCCTGAAGACCCTCATCGCCGGAGTTGTCTGCACAGGCGCTCTCAACTCGGTATGGTCGCTGGTGCAGATATTCACCGGAAAACTCGGACAGTACAGCTACGTTTCGATCGACAGCAAGATAAACGCCGCTTCCGGACTTTGCCAGTCGCCTATATTCCTTGCAATGGTGCTGAGTCTTTCAGTAGTGGCAGCGCTTTTCGGCTTCATGACAGCGCAGAAAAAGCTTCACCGCATACTCTGCCTTGTATGCCTGTGTCTTTTCTCATTTGTGCTGGTATTCACTTACTCTATCGTAGGCACATTTGCACTTATTTTCGGCGTTATTACGTCCGTTGCAATGACTATCGCAACCAAGTCGCCCAAGATAAAAATGGCTTCTGCGGCAGCTATCATCGTACCGGCAGTTCTGGGCATCGTTATCGTTAACGCCGGAATGATCGGCAATCTCCATTCCTACCGCCTGTATGACGGTCATATCCTCTGGTGGGCTGATTCATACTTCCGTATTTCCGCCAGCGGCGAACCGGACACCACTATTGTTGATCTGGACGACTCCTTCGGTGTATACTCCACACTGAACCACAAGACAATGAACATCATAAGCAAAGATCCTCTCACTGGTACTGGTCCGGATCAGCTTGTGTTCCCTCAGCTTTACACAACTGAAACGGTTATTGAAGCAGAGGACATTACCGATATCGTTTCTGTCAACAAGGGAACGTTTGACAAGGTCTACAATGAGTTTCTGTATACCGCAGCTACAAGAGGAGTGCTTTCGGCAGTTGCTCTGGGAGTACTTTTCGTAGCAGTTATTGGTCTTGCCATTGCCGGAATGAAGCGCCGTGCTTCCAAGACAGCTATATGCTTCGGATTCATGGTAATATGCGGAATACTTGTACTTATGATAGGCGTGAGCAACATCACATTCTCCCCCATATTCTGGTCGATCGCCGGTGCAAGCTGCTGCAAGCTTGACCGCCCCCACGTTGACGCTCGCTAAACTCACTTACCAAGCTGAGCCAGCTTGACCGCAGACACGTTGACGCTCGCTAAGCTCGCTTACTTTGGCAGAAGAACGACTTTTTTCGTCGCTCAACCTTGTTTTCAATGGTGCAAAGTTCTATTTAAACTACAGTTAAATCGCAGGTTCATTATGCATTATGAATTATGCATTACAAATTAAATAAGGGAGGATAGTATGGAAGAAAAAAGCTACAAGATATTTAACCGGGACATTATGAAGTACATGGCGATAATTCCCATGTTCATCGGTCACGCTATCGCCTGGGTGAACCTTATGTACCACCCGGACGACACACTGGCTGTATTCAGGCTTCCCATACCGCTGTTGATACTTGCAGCAATGTCGCTGTTCTGCCCACCGGTAATTTTCTTCTTCATCGCCGACGGCTACAAGTACACACGGGACAGAAAAAAGTACGCACTCCGGCTTCTGTTATTCGCCTGCATAACTCAGCCTTTCGACTGGCTCGTAATGCAGCCGATTTACGGCTGGTGGACGGGCAACGTCATCTTCTCCCTGCTTTTCGGACTGCTGTCAATAATGGCGTGGGAGAGCAAATTCAAGCTTTGGCAGAGAATCGCCCTTGTAGCACTCTGCGTCGCCGGAAGTCTCCTGCTTTTTTCGGACTGGATGATATTCGGCGTGCTGATAATACTCTGCCTGCACATTTTCCGTGAGCGCCCGAAGGCGAGGTTCATATCCTCCGCTTCGCTGATGCTTGTAAACTGTCTGTTGAATCTTTTCTCTCTCGGCAAGGTTGACACCGGAAAGCTGATACTGTATATATGCATCATGTTCGCCATGTTCGTGCTTGCGTACCTGTGCATGACCGTGTTCTACAATGGCAAAAAAGGCAAGCACCCGGTATTTACAAAGTGGTTCTTCTACGGCTTCTACCCGGTACACTACATTATAATATGGCTGATAAAGCTGTGCATGGACAAGTTAGGATAAATCATTGGCAATCACTGTGAGAGGAGCGCTTATCATGATAAAATTTCGTTGAAAACGGTAAGCAAAGAGGAAGAACTAAGCACGAGTTTCAGAGAGATACTCATTTCTTAAATTCAGATACAAAGGAGGAAGAAGCAGATGATGAACAGTAATTCTAATAGAACTATAGCAATTCCTATAGATGAACAAGGTGTTATTGATTACAATAATGACGTTTCAAAAGAAGATCATTTGAAGTATTTTGTTTTGCCAGCTACAGAGTTTAACTATTTGTGGAACTGCGGTTTCTTTGATAAAC
>JAGBJO010000004.1 GCA_017934425.1 Ruminococcus sp. | reverse complement strand
GCACATCTGCCCCTCATATTTTCCGGCATCTTGCACACAAATTCCTTGACATACGTCAGTATGCCTGCGAAATTTATGCACAATCTGCCGTAAAATCTGACTGCGCATCTGCACCACAATCTCTGTGCGGTGTTGCCTAAAAAAATGGAGGGAAATATTTTTATGCCAACAGCAATTATCACAGGTGCATCTCAGGGAATAGGTGCTTGTATCGCAAAAAGACTTGCCAAGGACGGCTTCGATGTAGCTATAAACCACTACCCCAGCGATGCTGACAAGGAAAAGGCAGAAGCCGTTGCACAGGAGTGCAGAGAGTTCGGAGTAAAGGCTGAGTGCTATGCAGCAGACGTTTCAAAGTTCGAGGACTGCGAGGCTATGGTCAAGGCTGTAAAGGCTGACTTCGGCACTATCGACGCTCTGGTAAACAATGCCGGTATAACTAAGGATACCCTCCTTGCAAGAATGAAGGAATCCGACTACGATGCAGTTATCGCTGTAAACCAGAAAAGCGTATACAATATGATGAAGTTCGCCACCGCTGTTATGATGAAGCAGCGCCACGGCAGCATCGTCAACGTTTCCTCCGTTGCCGGTCTTTACGGAAACCCCGGTCAGGTGAACTATTCCGCTTCAAAAGCAGCTATCATTGGTATGACCAAGACCGTAGCAAAGGAATTCGGCTCACGCAATATCAGATGCAATGCCGTAGCACCCGGTCTTATCCGCACACCTATGACAGATGTTCTCTCTGACGAGGTAAAGGCAAAGATGCTGGACGCTGTTGCTATGAAGCGTTACGGCGAGCCGGAGGAAATAGCATCAGTAGTGTCCTTCCTGGTATCAGATGACGCTTCCTACGTTACAGGTCAGGTCATCGAGATCTCCGGCGGACTTTCTATGTAATGAATTGCCGCACAGGGACAGAAGTGCTATCCGCAGGCTGTCTTTGTGCGGTTAAATAAGGATATGACAGGGAGTAAATTAAAGAGTGACGAATTTTATTTGTGTTCATTCTGGTTTGCTCTTTGCAAAAGATAATATAGCCGCAATGGTGCGGCATATGGAGAGATATATTATTACAGGTCTACCGCCTGTCAGAAAGGATTGTTTATGAGCAGAAGAGTCGTTATTACTGGTATGGGAGCAGTTACTCCCCTGGGTACAGGTGTTGAAAAATTCTGGGAAGGCATCAAGGCTAACCAGATCGGTTACTCATTTATTGATATATTCGATACCGAGCGCACCGGAGTTAAGATCGCAGGTCTTGTCCGTGACTTCGACGAAAGCGCTTACTATGACGTTAAAGGCTGTTTTGACAAAAAGGAAGCAAAGCGTATGGATACCTTTGTGAAGTACGCTGTAGTTGCTGCACATGAGGCTATGGAAGATGCCGGCACTGATTTCAGCGACATCGACCCCTACAGGGCTGGTGTTATCGTGGGTTCTGGTATCGGCGGAATAGACTTAACTCTTTCCGAGTATGACAAGTACCTGGAAAAAGGTCCGGGACGTATCTCACCTTTCTATGTGCCTATGATGATCTCCAACATGGCTGCCGGAACTATCTCCATGAAGACCGGTTTCCGTGGTGCTAACTACGATGTTACTACAGCCTGCGCTACCGGTACTAATTCAGTGGGTGAGGCTTTCCGCAAGATAAAGGACGGCTACCTTGATGTGTGCATTGCCGGCGGTACTGAATCCGCAAGAATGGAATTCACCTACGGCGCATTTGCAAACATGAAGGCACTTACAAAGTGTGATAACCTTGAAAAGGCATCTATCCCCTTTGATAAGGACAGAAGCGGATTTGTTCTCGGCGAGGGAAGCGGTGTGCTTATCCTTGAGGAGTACGAACACGCAAAGGCAAGAGGTGCTAAGATATACGCTGAAGTGGCTGGCTACGGTGCTACCTGCGACGGCTACCATATGACATCTCCTATGCCCTCAGGCGAGGCTGCTGCTATGGGTATGACACTGGCTATGCAGGAAGCAGGCGTTACACCTGCTGAAATAAGCTACATAAACGCTCACGGTACTTCCACCGGTCTTAACGATAAGTACGAGACAGCCGCTATCAAGCTGGCATTCGGTGATGAAGCAAAGAACGTAAAGATAAATTCCACAAAGTCCATGATCGGTCACCTGCTGGGTGCAGCCGGTGCTGTTGAAGCTATCGTTACTGCAAAGGCTGTACAGGAGGGATTCATACACGCTACTGTAGGTCTTGTAAACCCCGACGAGGCTTGTGATCTGGACTACTGCAAGGACGGAAATATTGAGCAGGAAGTTAATGCCGCACTGTCAAACTCTCTGGGATTTGGCGGTCATAATGCAACTATCTGCATCAAAAAGATAACTGACTAAGGAGGAGCAGGAATGGAAGAAAAAATTGTTGCCTGCGGACTTACACTTTCGGAGATAAACTCACTGGCTGAGACTCTCCGCAATAACGATCTTGGTAAGATCAGAATAAAGACAGGAAACGACGAGATAGTGCTGGAATCGGAGAAGAAATGCCCTCCGCCCCCTCCTGCACCGTTTATGATGCCCCCTATGCAGGCAGGTATGCCCGTACCTCCTGCTGCTTCTGCACCTGCACCGGAGCAGGCTGCTGCAAAGCCGGCTGAGGCTGGCGCTTCCGGCGGTAACATCGTAAAATCGCCTATCGTCGGCACTTTCTACCAGTCACCCTCACCGGATAAGCCCCCCTTTGTAAAGGTCGGCGACACCGTAAAGAAGGGCGACGTTATAATGATAATCGAGTCAATGAAGCTGATGAACGAGATACAGTCTGAGTTCGACGGCGTAGTTGAGCGCATACTGGTATCCAACGGCGATGCTGTTGAGTATGACCAGCCGGTAATGATAATCAAGTAATACAGGAGACTACTTATGTCAGATATTTTAATGAATAAAGAGCAGATCATGGAGATAATCCCCCACAGAGATCCGTTCCTTCTCATTGACGAGATCGTTGATATGGAAGTGGGCGTGAAAGTCCATGCAAGAAAGTATATCAAAGAGGAAGACTTCTGGTTCAAGGGTCACTTCCCCGGCTACCCGGTAACACCCGGCGTTCTCATGGTTGAGATGCTGGCACAGGCTGGTGCTGTATGTATGCTGTCAAAGCCTGAGTTCAAGGGAAAGATCGGTCTTTTCGGCGGCATCGACAAGGCAAAGTTCCGCCGCCAGGTAGTTCCCGGCGATGTGCTCGACCTGGAAGTTGAGATCATCAAGCAGCGTGGACCTGTTGGCACAGGCAAGGCGCTGGCATCAGTGGGCGGCGAAAAGGCAGTCTCCTGCGAGATAACATTCGTCGTTACTGACGGCGACAAGAAATAAACTCCGGTAAACTGACCGGTTTAAGGAGATACACTACAGATGTTCAGAAAAATATTGATCGCTAACAGAGGCGAGATCGCTGTGCGGATCATCAGGGCTTGCCGTGAACTGGGTATCCGCAGCGTTGCGGTATACTCCACCGCCGACAAAAGCTCCCTCCACGCACAGATAGCTGACGAAGCTGTCTGCATAGGTCCGCCTGCCACCAAGGATAGCTACCTTAATATGAACGCTGTTATCCAGGCGGCTATAAATACCGGCGCAGACGCTATTCACCCCGGATTCGGCTTCCTGTCGGAGAATCCACAGTTCGCAAGACTGTGCGAGAAAAGCGGTATCGTGTTCATAGGTCCTTCCTATAAGTCCATTGAGATGCTTGGCGATAAGGCTGCCGCTAAGGAAACTATGGCAAACGCAGGAGTACCTGTTATACCCGGCTCAAAGGGCGCCGTAAAGAGCCTTGAGGAAGCAAGACAGATAGCTGACAAGGCAGGATATCCTGTGCTTGTAAAGGCATCAGCCGGCGGCGGCGGACGTGGTATACGCCGTGTTGACTCCGCAAAGGAACTTGAATCCCAGATGATCGCCGCACAGCAGGAGGCTAAAAGCTTCTTCGGCGATGATACCGTATATATCGAGAAATTCCTTATAAATCCCCACCATGTTGAGATACAGATAATCGCTGACAAGCAGGGCAATACCGTATACCTTGGCGAGCGTGACTGCTCAATGCAGCGCCGAAACCAGAAGGTGCTTGAGGAATGCCCCAGCCCTATCGTTGACGACGAACTGCGAAAGAAAATGGGAAATGCGGCTGTTACCGCAGCCAGACAGTGCGGCTACTACAACGCCGGCACTATCGAATTCCTGGTAGACAATAACCACGACTTCTACTTTATGGAGATGAATACCCGTATACAGGTGGAACACCCCATAACCGAGGAAGTCACCGGCTTTGACCTGGTAAAGGCACAGATAGAAGTTGCCGCAGGACTGCCCCTGAAAGTTACTCAGGAGGATATCAAGCTGAGAGGTCATGCTATCGAGTGCCGTATCAATGCGGAGAACCCGGAGCTGAACTTCCGCCCCTCACCGGGTACTATCACCGCTCTCTACGTTCCGGGAGGTCCGGGTATCCGCATAGACGGCGCAGTATACCAGGGATACACCATTACTCCTTACTACGATTCCATGATAAGCAAGCTTATCGCTCACGGCTCTACCCGTGAGGACGCTATAAAGAAGATGCGCTGGGCGCTGGCTGAGTTCATAGTCGAGGGCGTTGATACCAATATCGACTTCCACCTTGACCTTATCAAGCGTCCGGAATTCATAAGCGGAAACTACGATATCGGCTTCCTTAACCGCTATATGGAACAGAAAAAGAATAAGTAGGGGGTAGAGTATGGGACTTGATAATTTTTTTGACGTGGTAAAAAAGCGTCTCAGCGGCAGCGCTGAGGACGATACCGCAGTATATGTGAAATGCCCCAGATGCCAGTATCAGATAGTTCAGGAGCGCTTTGAGGAACTTCACAGGGTATGCCCTCATTGTAACTACCACGGCAGACTCTCATGCACTGAGAGACTTGCTATAACTGTCGATAAAGACAGCTTTCATGAGTTCGACAGCAATATGATAAGCTGCGACCCGATACAGTTCCCGGAGTATACCGAAAAGCAGGAAGAACTGCGCCGGGAGACTGGTCTGAAGGACGCAGTAGTAACAGGCGTTGCCCAGATAAGAGGCATATCAGCCGTTGTGGGCGTTATGGATTCAAGGTATATGATGGCTTCAATGGGAAGCGTCGTAGGCGAGAAGATAACCCGTGCTTTTGAGTACGCAACAGAACACGGTCTGCCTGTGATACTCTTTACCGCTTCCGGCGGCGCAAGAATGCAGGAGGGTATAGTTTCCCTTATGCAGATGGCTAAGACCTCCGGCGCTGTAAAGTACCACAGCGACAACGGCGGACTTTACATAACCGTCCTCACTGACCCCACCACAGGCGGCGTTACAGCAAGCTTTGCTTCACTGGGTGATGTTATAATCGCTGAGCCAAAGGTACTTATCGGCTTTGCAGGAAGACGTGTCATTGAGAGTACTATCCGTCAGAGACTTCCCGGCGACTTCCAGCTTGCTGAATTCATGCAGGAGCATGGCTTCGTGGATATGATAGTTGACCGTAAGAAGATGCGCAGCACCCTTGCTCATCTGCTCAAATTACACGGCTATGCGCCGAAGGAGGGCTGAATATGGACGAAAAGAAAACCGCCTGGGAACGTCTCCAGCTTGTCCACACAAAGGGCAGACCTACTGTCAGGGAGCTGATACCGCTTATATTCACCGACTTCTACGAAATGCACGGCGACAGGCTTTGCGGCGACGATAAGGCTATAGTCGGCGGCGTAGCAATGCTGGACGGCACACCTGTTACCGTTATCGGACAGGTAAAGGGCAGAGACATCAACGAGAATAAGCAGTGCAACTTCGCAATGCCCCATCCGGAGGGCTACAGAAAAGCGCTCAGGCTGGCACGTCAGGCAGAGAAGTTCCACAGACCTATCATATGCTTCATAGACACCCCCGGCGCATTCTGCGGCATCGCAGCCGAGGAGCGTGGTCAGGGCGAGGCGATAGCAAAGAACATCGCTGAGTTCATGACTCTGCGTACACCGATACTTTCAATAGTACTTGGTGAAGGCGGCAGCGGCGGCGCTCTGGCGCTGGGAGTATGCGACGAACTGGCTATGCTGGAGAATGCGGAATACTCCGTCGTATCCCCCAGAGGTTTTGCAAGTATCCTCTGGAAAGACGCTTCCCGTGAGGAAGAAGCCTGCAATATCATGAAGATAACTGCGGAGGATATGGTGCGTCTGGGAGTGGCAGAAACCGTTATAGAGGAGCCTCTGGGAGGGGCACATAACGATTTAGACAAAATTTCGGAAAATATTAAGGAATATTTGTCACTCAAAATTGAAGAAAAATTGCAAAAAGATATTGACGTTTTGCTTAAAGAACGTTATACTAAATTTAGAAAAATCGGAGACTTCCAAGAGTGACCGGTTTTTGATGACCCGCTTAGTCGGGTGACCATATCAACAGGAGGATAAAACAATGATTTTAGAGAAACTGAAAGAGATCATCGCAGAGCAGCTTGGTGTAGAGGAAGACGCTGTAACACCTGATGCTAACATTCAGGACGATCTGGGTGCAGATTCTCTCGACCTGGTAGATCTTATCCAGACTATCGAGGACGAGTACGACCTTGAGATCCCTGACGAAGCTGTTGAGGAAATCAAGACAGTTAACGATATCGTAAACTATATCGAGAAGAACACAGACGCTGAGTAATTCAGTATCTAATTAATGTGGGAAGCTTCTTAGGAAGTTTCCCATTTTTTCTTTTAAAAATGATGTTCATAATTTTCCCTCGCCGGAGGAGTGGAAAAGTCACCGGATAACCCTTTTATACAATGTCGTGCCCTTGCCCCCGGAAAAACACGGTTGAGCGACGGCAAAAGTTCCGCTTCTGTTAAGGTAAGCGAGTTAACGAGCGTCAACGTGAGAAGCGCCGCCGCTCGCTAAGCGGCAGCGGCAGCGGCAGATTGCGGTTTTTGACTGTTCTTTTCAATAATTGCGGACTTTATTGCGGCATTATTGACAATATTGCTTTTCTGTGTTAAAATGTACTTGTAAAACCCGCAAGGGAAATTTTTCAAAAGGGATGATCAACAATGAAAGGAAAACTTTTAACCAAAGCGCTTGCTGCTACCCTCTGTGCAGCTATGGCAATGCCCGCATTTCCGGCTGTTTGTGCCGCTGATGCAGATGCAGACGAGATCGTGTACTCCTCAGACTTCGAGGACGGCGACGTTTCTGCATGGACAAAGCGTGGCGACTCAGACACAACCGTTCTCAGCGCATCTGATACTTACGCTGTAAGCGGCAGCTACTCACTCTGTGCAGGAGAGCGCTCAAAGTCATGGAACGGCCCTGCTTTCCGCCTGGACGACAAGATCGAACCCGGCGTTGCTGTTCTCATCAGCGCTAAGGTAAGAGGTCAGTGGTACACCGAGGCTACACTCAGTATGCAGTACGACGATGCCGGCGGTACTACCCACTACGAGAACCTCAAGAGCGTTAACGGCGGTGACTGGCAGGAACTCAATGACATCAAGGTAAGCTACGCCGACGGTCAATCAAATGTTTATATCTACTTCGAGGGCGGTTCTGATAACATCTATGTTGACGACTTCGTTGTAAAGAAAGCACCCGTATTCCACCCCGAAGCTGATATCGCTGGTCTGAAAGACGTTTACGCTGACAGCTTCAAGATCGGTACTGCTACTACAACTAAGGAACTTGCTCCCAACTCCACAAAGGAGCTTATCCTCAAGCACTTCAACAGCCTTACTGCCGGCAATGAGCTGAAGCCTGACGCTATCCTTGACCAGGATGCCTGCCTTGCTATGGCTGCGGAGGGCGACGATGAGAACCCCCAGGTATCTCTGGCAAGCGCACGTTCTATCCTGAACTTCGCAAGAGACAATAATATCCCCGTAAGAGGTCACGTTCTTGTATGGCACCAGCAGACTCCTACATGGTTCTTCAAGGAGAACTACGATCCCGACGGCGAGTGGGTATCAAAGGAAAAGATGCTCGTTCGTATGGAAAACTACATCAAGAACGTATTCACCGCAGTTAAGGAAGAATACCCCGATGTTGACTTCTACGCATGGGACGTTGTAAACGAGGCTTGGCAGGACGACGGTACTCCCAGAAAGCCCGGTTCTCAGGAGGAAGGAAGCCAGAATTCTCCTTGGGTAAAGGTATTCGGTGACAACTCATTCATCAAGCCTGCTTTCGAGTTCGCTAAGAAGTACGCTCCTGAGGGAACAAAGCTTTACTACAACGACTTCAACGAGTATATGCCCCAGAAGACCGATGCTATGATAAAGATGGCTGAGGAGATCAACGCTGACGGTCACTACATCGACGGTCTGGGACTCCAGTCACATCTTGATGTACGTCAGGGCGCTGATGCTTTCCCCTCTGCAAGCGTATACAAGAAGGCTCTGGACAAGTTCTGCGCAACAGGTCTGGACGTACAGGTAACAGAGCTTGACGCTACAGTAGAGGGCGCAAACTTCGAGGCACAGGCTCAGTACTACAGCGACATCATGGACGCTATCTATGAGCATAAGAACGAGATCTCCGCAGTAGTATTCTGGGGAACTACAGACGACCAGAGCTGGAGAGCAACAAAGACTCCGCTTCTGTTCAATGAGGACTACACAGCTAAGCCCTGCTACTACTCTATCGTAGACGGCATTGATATCCCTGAGATAGTAACAACTACTACAGATACTACTGCTACAACAAAGTCTACAGAAACAACAACTACCACAACAGAGGAGCCGTCACAGTATACTTTATATGCACTTGGCGATGTTGACGGAAGCGGAAGCATATCTGTATCTGACGTTGTAAATGTACTCCAGTTTGCAGCAAATGCACAGAAGTACGATCTTGATTCCAAGCAGCAGGCTGCGGCTGACGTAAACGCTGATAAGGTTATCGATGCTAAGGACGCATTTATTATCCAGCAGGTAGATGCAGGTCTTATCGCACAGTCAGAACTTCCTGTAAAGGATTGATTTTTCCACCTTGCTTCATATAATAGGAAAGCCCTGTACAATGTAAGTACAGGGTTTTCCCTTTGTATATGGAGCAGATAAAATATCCCCCTGATACAGCATCTTGCGGAAGCTGTACCAGGGGGATATGTTTATATGAGAATAATTGTAAAGGAGTATAGGAAAGGCTTGTTACTCCTCTGTAGAAGACTCCTCTGTAGAAGCGGCATGGCGGATAGGTGTCCAGTTAGCGAAATCACGGGAATTTCCCTTGACCTCGTAGGCTACTACCTCAACATCGGTAGAAGGCAGCAGACCGCCGTCCTCGCCGGCAACGAATCTGATAGTGTATACGCTGAGTTCTCTTGCAGGATAATCGCCGGAAGCGATAAGGTCATTGTAGGAGGGACCCCACTCGCTGTGGTCGATACCAGCGTAGTCAAGGATACTTGCGGGGAAGTAGCTGTTTGAAAGCTGAGCGTCCTCATTTATCTGGAAATCGCCTGTAGTGTGTGCAGGCTTGATAAGGAGGGTTGTAGCGATAATATCGTCCAGTTCCGGTTCACCGTAGACCTCTGTCTCAACAGGCGGTCTTCCGTGGTCGCCCAGGATAACAATGGTGGTATTATCGTAAACGCCCTGCTCACGCATCTGGTTGAACAGTTCATTAAGGATAGCGAAAGCGCCACGGCTTGTGGTGTAGCCGGTGATATTTCCCAGCAGGTCGCCCTGGTAGATCTGGGATTCTTCCTCGTTTGCATCATGGGCGAAGCACATATGAATGAAGCTGAAAGTTTTCTTGTCAGCGTCAGAAGTTATACCGTGATCCTTGATGTAGTGGTAGAAAGCGATATCAGTATCGCTTCCGATAGCACGGGGGCATCTTTCGGGGATATCCTCAGATACGACAAGGAATGTATTTGAGAAATCGGCAGTATATCCTCCCAGGAACTGGTTCTTGAACAGGTAGGGAACAAGTTTGCCGAAGGAGAAGTCAGTCATTGTAGGAATGATACCGCCTTCACCGAAATAGTTGATACTTGCATAGTCCTCAGCGGAGCGGATATTATCGCACTGATCTTTAAGCTGAGTGATGCTGTTGTAGGTGGTTGAGTTATCGAGGATCATGCTGACCTGGTAACCTGCGTTTTTCAGCTTTCTGGGGAGAGTATCGCCGCCCCAGGCAGTTTTGTAGTAGTCAGCGTAGCTTTCCCATGCACCGCTCTGATACTTGTAATTAGTAAGGAGCTGAGTAAGTGCGGGGAAGGTGTTTGTGCAGTTGGAGATGTTGTCCTTGTAGTAGGTGAAGTCTCTCAGTTCATCAGCAAGGTCAGGCCAGAGGGCAAGATCGGAATCCATCCACTGACCATCCATACGGTCAGCCAGGATAACGAGTATATTATCCTCTGTCTTTGAGAAGTTGACGGCGGTATCGAAAGCCATGAAGTTGCTGAACTCGTCTGGTTCTGTGTGTTCGATCGGGTGATTTGCGAACTGATTATACGTACCGAAGCTCTGCATAACGAGTATCACAGCCGCAAGGTAAGCCACAACAGCCGAACCCTTTTTGCTGAGCGTGCCCTTAGGTCTTGCACAGCTTATAAGGAACAGCACGAACGGCAGCAGAGCGATGAAGGCAAAGATACATAGGTCAGCGATATTGAACTTGCTGAACGTAGAGTAGTTGGTATCGTCGCCGGTGATAGTAACCATTCGTTTGTTCAGGAAAAGCATCTGAACGTACATAGCGCAGAGAGTACCAAAGACCAGGCTGTTTATACATTTGAATACCTTCTCATGGATAGCCAGCAGCAGGTTTTGTATCACGATAAGAGACAAAGCGCTGTAAATGGCGGCAATGACCATAGGTTTGATGATATTTCCTGCGTCCATAGCGAATTCACGCTGATTTCCGAGGAATATATCAATAGGGGAGAAGAAAAGCACAGTAAAGGCGACAGCCAGTGAAGTAAAGATGATTCTCAGCTGATTTGCCTTATTGAAGCGACTGTACTTTTTCTTGGGTTTTGGGGCAGGCGTTGATGATGCGTCGGCTGGCTGGCTTTTGTCATTTGCCGGTTCAGCGGCGGCATCGGCGGAAGCGTCAGGCACGGAGGGTTGTGAGACATCGGCAGATGCTTCATTCTCAGCGGTGACGGCTTCTGTTGAATCCTTCAGGTTTTCTGAAGAATTTTCAGATGTTTTGTTGCTCATCTGATGTTACACTCCTTTTCAATAAAATTTACACCATACAAAAATAATTTTACCCCAAACTTATACAAATGTCAAGCATAATGCTGAATATTTCGCAGTATTTTCAGAAATATTCAGAGAAACGGTATGCCGACTGTTAAATAAGTATAATTTTTTGTAATGTAAAGTAAATAAACTGTAACAAAGGCTTAAATTGGGAGTAGTTGTCATGAGTGTACAGATGTGGTATAATAGGTTCAAATCCAGGGAGAAAAATTTTTTCCGGGTAATGCACGGAAAAGGAGCTTTCGGGAAAGTTGTATATAGAAGCAATCAAACCACACATATAAAGGAGGAAAGATTATGAAAACCAGAGCATTATTAATGGCACTTACCCTTATAGTATCCGCAGCGTCTCTTACTTCCTGCGGTTCAGCTGATAACGCAGCTACTGAATCCTCGATATCTGCCGGGGGCGAATTTGCAAGGAGTGAAGGCGAAGCTGTAAACGCAGATGAATCACCGGCGCTGGAAGCTGCCCCCGATGCCGCCGAGGAAGCTGCACCCGCAGAAGCAGAGGCAGGAGAAGCAGAACTTTCCGCTGATATGCTTGCGGTCAAAGACGCAGAGATCGGCGCTGACGATGCTGTTGACGTTCCCGACATTGCAGAAGAACCTGAGCCTGATCCGGACGAGGATATTATCATCGACAACGGCGGCGAAGCTTTCGTACTTACTGCCGGCGAATGGAACGACAACGAGAACTGGGGATTCTTCTCAAATATCGTCAGCAACGGCACTATCAGCTTTCCTCAGTACGGTCTTGACCCTACCCACAGAGTAGCTGTAAACCTCACTAACGGCGGCGAACCTTTAAGGAACAAGAAGGTAGAGCTGAAAGACGGAGGTACTACCATGTGGAGCGCTGTGACCGACAAGGAGGGCAATGCTTACCTGTTCACACCTGCAACAGCAAAAGTTGAGTATACTGTAGTCGCTGAAGGCGCAGAACCGGTAACAGTAACAATGGGCAGCGATAACGAGGAAGGTCAGGGTACAGGCATAGATTCACCCGAACTTTCTATCGAGACTGGCGACAGCACAGTTTCCTACGACAAGACCCAGGTAATGTTCATACTGGATACTACCGGTTCAATGGGCGATGAGATAGCTTATCTCCAGAAGGACTTCACATCTATCGCTGAGGAAGTGGGCGGAAATGACGTTACATTCTCCGTGAACTTCTACAAGGACAAGGGCGACGATTACGTTACAAGCTGCAACGACTTCACCGACGATATCAAGAGCGTTCAGAAACTCCTGAATAAGGAGAGAGCGTCCGGCGGCGGAGATACTCCCGAAGCAGTCGCAGAGATACTTGATGAGACTATGAATTCTTCCGGCTGGGAGAGCGATTCCAACAAGATAGCGTTCCTGATATTCGATGCACCTCCTCACAACGATACGGAGCAGGTCATCATGGGTGCTATTGCAAAAGCAGCGGAGCAGGGCATAAGGCTTGTCCCCGTAGTGGCTTCAAACGCCGACAGAGAGACTGAACTTTTCGGCAGAGCAGCGGCTATAATGACCGGTGCTAACTATGTATTCCTCACAGACGATTCCGGAGTAGGCGGTTCACACCTTGAGCCAATTATCGGCGCATATGACGTTGAACTCCTCCACGACATAATCGTCCGCAACATCACAGAGCTTAAATAATTCGTAATCAATAGTGTCGCCTAAAACGCCGTCCGGTTCATTTAAGAGAGCCGGACGGCTTTTGTTTAGTATGAATTGCGGCGTTAAACTACCGCTACAGAATTAGCGGAGCGCAATTACGCATTACGCATTACGAATTACGCATTAGATATATAAATAGGATATGGACTGCAAAAATCCCCAAATATGAACCGGGTTTGCATATAAAAATTTTACTGGGTTTTGACCCTGGAAGTATTGACATATCATAAAAAAACTGGTATCATTAAAGATAATAAACTTGACGGTTTAATTATGAGAAGGAGGAATTTAATTATGCTGACTGACATGAACAGCAAGTTTCAGAAAGAGGGTCTGACCTTCGATGATGTACTGCTTATCCCCGCTAAATCAGACGTTACCCCCAACATGATAAAGCTGGGTACAAACCTCACAAAAAATATCCGACTCAATACCCCTATCATGACCGCTGCTATGGATACCGTTACCGATTCACGCATGGCTATCGCTATTGCAAGAGAAGGTGGTATCGGCATTATCCACAAGAATATGTCTATAGAACAGCAGGCTGAGGAAGTAGATAAGGTAAAGCGTTCTGAGAACGGCGTTATCGTTAATCCTTTCTCCCTGACAGAGGATCATATCGTTGCTGACGCTGACGAACTTATGGGCAAATACAAGATCTCAGGTGTTCCGATCGTTGACAGCACCAACAAGCTTGTTGGTATCATCACCAACAGAGATATGCGTTTCCTCACAGATTTCTCCGCTAAGATCTCTAATGTAATGACCAAGAAGGATCTTATCACTGCTCCTGTAGGTACTACTCTTGATGAGGCTCAGGAAATACTCCGTGCCCACAAGATCGAGAAGCTGCCTATCGTTGATGAGCAGGGTACTCTCAAGGGACTTATCACTATCAAGGACATCGAGAAGTCCGTACAGTACCCCAATTCTGCAAGAGACAGCAAGGGCAGACTCCTCTGCGGTGCTGCTATCGGTGTTACAGCTAACGTTCTCGACCGTGCAAAGGCTCTTATCGAGGCTCAGGCTGATGTTCTGGTTCTCGACTCCGCTCACGGTCACAGCGCTAACATCATGAAATGTCTCTCTATGGTCAAGGAAGCATTCCCTGACACACCTGTTATTGCCGGAAATATCGCTACTGCTGCTGCTGCTGAGGATCTTATCAAGGCTGGTGCTGACTGCGTAAAGGTAGGTATCGGACCTGGTTCTATCTGCACTACAAGAGTAGTTGCAGGTATCGGTGTTCCCCAGATCACAGCCGTTTATGACGTTGCCTGTGTTGCTCAGAAGTACGGTATCCCTGTTATCGCTGACGGCGGTATCAAGTACTCTGGCGATATCGTTAAGGCACTGGCTGCCGGAGCTAACGTTGTAATGCTCGGCTCACTGCTCGCAGGCTGTGCAGAAGCTCCCGGCGAGACTGAGATCTACCAGGGCAGACAGTTCAAGGTATACCGTGGTATGGGAAGCCTTGGCGCTATGGCTAATGGTTCTACTGACAGATATTTCCAGGAGGGCGCTAAGAAGCTTGTTCCTGAGGGCGTTGAGGGACGTGTTCCCTTCAAGGGCGCTGTTGCTGACACTATCTTCCAGCTTGTCGGCGGTATCCGTTCAGGTATGGGCTACTGCGGCTGCGTAGATATCCCCACACTTCACGAGAATGCACAGTTCATCAGGATCACAGGTGCAGGTCTCAAGGAGAGCCACCCCCATGATATCTATATCACTAAGGAAGCTCCCAACTACTCAACACACATCTGATTATGAAAATGGCTGTCTGACAGCCGGTGAACATACTTTTCCCGACGGGGCAGTTATGCCTTGTCGGGAATTTGTTTATCAAGGAGAAGAATAATGCCAAGATTTTTTACAAATAATATCGACGAGGAGAATATCACCCTCACTGGCAGCGATGCCAACCATGTAGGACGTTCCCTGAGAATGCGTCCGGGCGAAGAAGTGACAGTGTGCTGCTGCGGCTACGACTACCGCTGCAATATCCGCCAGATAACCGCCGACTGCGTATTCCTTGACCTTATCGAAAAGGTAAGATGCGCCGCTGAACCTGCTGTGGAAGTGACGCTGTTTCAGGCTATACCGAAGCTTGATAAGCTGGAGTATATCATTCAGAAAAGCGTGGAGCTGGGCGTTAGCCGTATCGTGCCGGTGCTGACAAGGCGGTGTATATCTCGCCCCGACCAGAAGGACTTCGCCAAGAAGCTTCCCAGGCTGCAAAAGGTAGCCCAGGAAGCCGCCAAGCAGTCCGGCAGGGGAATAATACCGGAAGTTACAGATATGGTGAATTTCGGACAAATGCTGGAAATGATGAAAAGCCTCGACCGGAACATTATCCTCTACGAGGAGGAGGGCGGATGCCGCTTCGGAGAGACTGACCTGGAGGGTGCAAAGTCAGTTGGACTTATCGTCGGCAGTGAGGGCGGATTCGACCAGGAGGAGGCTTTGAAAGCTGTAGCTAACAACGCTCAGCGTGTCTGGCTGGGAAAACGTATACTTCGTTGTGAAACAGCACCAATTTCAGCCCTTTCAATTTTGATGTTTTTAACAAATAATATGTAAGAGGTTGAAATTTCAGAAATAGTGTGGTATAATAAAAAAGGATTATCGGAATCAACTTGTTTGGCTTCGGTAACAAGATCATTAAGCAAAGAAAAGAGGAGTAAATAATGAATAAGTTAGTTCTGGGCGCTATCATCACAGGCGCAGCAATCGCAACAGGTTATGTAGTATCCAAGCTTTTAAGCGGCCCTGAGATCGAGCCTGACTTTGATGACGATATCTACGATTATCCCGATCCTTACGAGACAGACGAGAGCATTGACTTCGAGATCAATGACGACCTTAGCGAGGAGAGTATTCCCGATGAGCTGAAGGACATCGACGATGCTGATCTGGCTGGCGCTGTTGAGGAGACTGCTGAGGCAGACGACGAGGACGAAGCAAAGCTTTGATTCCTGGTGAATAGACATTATGAGGGCGGCTCAGGTCGCCCTTTATTGTTAGCTATGTACATAAAACTATGTTGAAATTTGTGCAGGTATACAAAGTGAGAAAAATGGTATTGACAATTGCGAAAATGTCTGCTATAATATAAAAGCTGTTTGAGAGAAACAACGGTGAGTTCTTAAACGAGGCGTAGCTCAGTTTGGTAGAGTGCTTGGTTTGGGACCAAGATGCCGCAGGTTCGAGTCCTGTCGCCTCGACCATTTCTCAAAAGAGCCTGAAAAAAATTTTTCAAAAAAATTTGAAAAAGGGCTTGACAAACACAAAAAAATGTGATATAATGATTAAGTCAGTTAAGCTGGTGTAGCTCAGTTGGTAGAGCAGCTGATTTGTAATCAGCAGGTCGGGGGTTCGAGTCCGTCCACCAGCTCCATTTTTTCGCTCAGGCGAAAACAACTTAATATGGGAGAGTTCCCGAGTGGCCAAAGGGGGCAGACTGTAAATCTGTTGCTTTTTAGCTTCGGTGGTCCGAATCCACCCTCTCCCACCAGCAAGCCCCGATACTGTCGGGGCTGATTTTATGATATGGAGGTTGAAATTATGTTCTGGACAAAGCTGACAAAAAACATCTGCATGATAGTCCTGATAGCAGGGGCAATTGCTATCGTTATCTCAGCTATCTCAAGCATGAAGTACAGCTTCATCTCTGGTCTGACTTCTCTCGTTCGTAACTCCTTCGAGGCATTCCTTACTGCTGCTGGCGTTATGATCCTCTGTGAGATCTCTGAAAATATCCACGAGATGAGAAAGAAGATCACTGGTACTGCTGCTGATGATTCTAATCCCTTCGGCGCACCTGCTGCTACTGCATCTTCAACTACAGCTGCTCCTGCTGCTGATACTTGGACTTGCGAGTGTGGTACTACAAATAAGGGTGAGTTCTGCGCTAAGTGCGGAAAGCCTAAGAAGTAATTTTATTTTACTTAAACTAACAAAAAAGCACCTTGTCTGCGGACAAGGGCTTTTTTATGCCTTGAAAAAAAGAGTATTTGCACGGAATTTTTGTGGTAATGTGTATAATCTATAGATATTGTGTGCATTGGAGGGCTTATGATTTGCAGGACTCAGTTCGCTGACGATATAAAGACAGCTTACCAAAAAACACATGGCGGCAATGCGGTCAAATGGCTATTGCTTATAGTAATTACTACTCTTTTTGCTATTTTCAGCTTCGGCTTCTATTGTATGAGCGAAAGTATGAGTATAATATATCCTATATTATTTTCTTCCGCACTTCTCGCATCATGCATATGTTATACAAACTGTGTGGTAAATGCGGATAATGAGTTCAAAGCGTTTATCCTGACCCGTGACGAGGTAATTATGGTCAACTGCGCAAGAGCTTTCCTGGACTTTCGCTCTTTTGACAGCAATATAATAAATAATCCCTTTGAAAAGGAATACATCAAACGCATTAAAGCCGGAAAGTATCTGGCTCAGATGAATACTTCCGGGAAATATGAGGAGTATATCACCAGCCCCTATGTTATGCAGCATCACGGCTATTTCGTCCAGAAAGTAGTGAATATCCGCCATGGCAGAAAGTGCATCACTGTATACGCCAGACTCAGGGCAACTTCCTATCCGCCTGATGCGAAAATAATCTTTGACCCAGTCCGCAGGATAAAGATACCTGCCGACTTTACTAATATCGACCAGCTCTATGAACGGCTGGAAAGCCTTATGAACAACTGATTTTGGAGGAAAAAGTATGATCAGGAATGACCTTAGAAACATCGCTATCATCGCCCACGTTGACCACGGTAAGACTACCCTCGTTGACGAAATGCTCAAGCAGGGCGGTGTTTTCAGAGAGAACCAGAACGTGGCTGAGCGTGTCATGGACTCTAACGACATCGAGCGTGAGAGAGGTATCACTATCCTTGCGAAGAATACTTCTGTTATGTACAACGACATCAAGATAAACATCATCGACACCCCCGGACACGCTGATTTCGGCGGCGAGGTAGAGCGTGTACTGGAAATGGTTGACGGCGTTCTCCTTCTTGTTGACGCTGCTGAAGGCCCTATGCCCCAGACCAGATTCGTTCTTTCAAAGGCTCTGGAAATGGGTCACAAGATCATCGTTGTTGTAAACAAGATCGACCGTCCTGACGCAAGACTTGACGAGATCGGCGACGAGGTACTTGAGCTTCTCCTTGACCTGGACGCTAATGACGAACAGCTTGAGTCTCCTATCCTTTTCTGCTCCGGCAGAAGCGGTACTGCTTCACTGAGCCAGTACGAAGCCGGTACTGACCTGAAGCCTCTGTTCGATACTATCGTTGACTATATCGAGCCTCCTAAGGGCGAGGAGGAGGAGCCGCTCCAGATGCTTATTTCCTCTATCGACTATAACGAGTACGTTGGCCGTATCGGTATCGGTAGAATCGTTCGTGGTAACATCAAGGTAAATCAGCAGGTAACTGTCTGCGATTACACAGGTTCCAAGAAGAACTACAACTCCAAGATCGTTTCACTTCTCCAGATCCAGGGTCTTAACCGTGTGCCTGTTCAGGAGGCTACAGTGGGCGATATCGTATGGGTATCCGGTATCGAGGGTATTACTATCGGTGACACTATCTGCGCTGTTGACACTCCTGAGCCGCTGCCTTTCGTTAAGATAAGCGAACCTACTGTTGAAATGACATTCTCCGTAAACGACAGCCCCTTTGCAGGTAAGGAGGGTAAGTTCGTTACTTCCCGTCAGCTTCGTGAGAGACTGTTCCGTGAGCTTCTGAAGGACGTTTCCCTCCGTGTTGAGGAGACTGACAGCACCGACTCCTTCCGTGTTGCAGGACGTGGTGAGATGCACCTGTCTATCCTTATCGAGAATATGCGCCGTGAGGGTTATGAGCTGGCTGTATCAACTCCTCATGTACTTTTCAAGCAGGGCGAGGACGGCAGAAAGCTTGAACCTATCGAGCGCCTTGTTATCGACGTTCCTGAGGAGAGCGTGGGAAGCGTTATGGAGAAAATGGGAAGCCGTAAGGGTGAACTGGTGGCAATGCACCCACAGGGCAGCCGTATGCGTATTGAGTTCCTTGTTCCTGCAAGAGGACTTTTCGGCTACAAGAGCGAGTTCCTGACCGATACAAAGGGCGAGGGCATCATGAGCCACGTATTCGACGGCTATGAGCCTTACAAGGGCGATATCGAGCGCAGAAAGACTGGTTCACTTGTATCCTTCGAGACTGGTGAAGCTGTTACATATGGTCTGTTCAACGCTCAGGAGAGAGGACAGCTTTTCATTCCTGCTGGTACTCCTGTATATGAGGGTATGGTCGTTGGTGCATCACCTAAGACCGATGACCTGGTAGTAAACGTGTGCAAGAGAAAGCACCTGACAAATACCCGTGCAAGCGGAAGCGACGATGCACTGAGACTTGTTCCCCATCGTATCCTCAGCCTTGAGGACTGCCTGGAGTTCCTTGCAGACGACGAGCTGCTCGAAGTAACACCTGAGTCCCTGCGTATCAGAAAGCGTATCCTCAGCAACTCTCAGCGTGCTAAGACAAAGGCTAAGCAGTAATAAAGGCAACACCGCACAAAGACCGCCTGACGGCTTTGCGGCACATCTGCTTGCATATTTTCCGGCATCTTGCACACAAATTTCTTGACATACGTCAGTATGCCTGCGAAATTTATGCACAATCTGCCGAAAAATCTGACT
>JAGBJO010000049.1 GCA_017934425.1 Ruminococcus sp. | reverse complement strand
CATGCACGTCTTTTCGTCAAATTTTGCCGGTGACTGCGTTAAAAATCCTTGAAGGGCGACAGCCCGTCTGCGGATTTTTGCCTTGCCACCGACAAAATTATGCCTGAAAATCCGTACATTCACCCTATGTGGACAGGTTCTAATACACAAAAACAGACCGCCTGGTTCAACTGCGAACCAGACGGTCATTTGTTTTGTATCATATATCAGAGGATAACTCCGTCAAGGTCATCGGAATCCACAAATTCCTGCACCCAGTAGTTCACGCCGCCGACACTTACATAGCCCACGCCAATGTATCCTACCTGCTCAGACAGCATATTCGCTCTGTGACCCGGTGAACTCAGCCAGGTATCAATAACAGACTGAGGATCAGTCTGTCCGGCTGCGATATTCTCCGCAACGAACCAGTAGCCAACACCATAATCATCGTATATGGAAAAGCCGCTTCTGCCGTCCGGACGTTCATGGGAGAAGTACCCTGATATCTCCTCGCATCGCACCTGTGCCATTTCAAACAAAGTCTCCGACAAGCGAAGCTGACTCAGACCATTCTCTGCACGGATCTGGTTTGCAAGCATTGCCACCTGCACCGCATACTCCGAGGTATCCGGACTCCAAAGCCCGGAATTTTCCTCCTCATAGGCAGGTTCTTCCACCGGCTCAGGGGGAGTGTATTCCTCCTCAGCAGGGGGTGTGTACTCCTCTGGCTCCGGCTCAGGTTCGGGTTCGGGATCCGGCTCATACACCGGCTCAGGTTCTGGAGCAGGTGCAGCCGGTTCTGGTTCAGCCGGCGGAGGGGGAGCAGGCGCAGCAGTAGTAACTACAGCCGTGGCAGCAGTCGCCGTAGTTGCAGCAGTTGTGACTGTAGTCGCAGGTGCAGTGGTTGCGGTAGTCTTTACTGCGGAAGTTGCAGTCGTCCTTGTGGCAGTAGTGGAAGCGGTAGTCTTTGCTTTCGTAGATGACGCAGTTGGTACAGTGGTGACAGCGGCAGTAGTTTCGCCCTCATTTTCCGAGGACAGGGAGATAATACTATCGTTATCAGTACCGCCCTCGTTTGCCGAAGTCATATTTCCGCATGAACACAGGCAGACAGTCAGCGCAGCCGCAAGAATTACCCTTTTCATACAAATTCACCTCACAATAATAAATACGGGCTTTTGTATGATTATAACATAAGTTTTCGATGATAAAAAGCCATTTCTGTAAATTAACCTGGAATTTAAGAAAAATCTGCGTTTTGCACAAAGTTGCCGGAGGATTTTTGTGTGATATGAAAGCGTTAACAGCAACGAAAAAAGCACTTCCGATTTCTCGAAAGTGCTTATTCTTCTGGGGTGGGAGATGGGATTCGAACCCACGGTCTTCGGGACCACAATCCGACGCTTTAACCAGCTAAGCTACACCCACCATAGGTGTATATTGAAAAAAGAACCTCTCCATTAACTGACTTTCCACTTAATGGAGAGACCCACATTTGGCGCGCCTTGCTGGATTCGAACCAGCGGCTTACTGCTTAGAAGGCAGTTACTCTATCCAGCTGAGTTAAAGGCGCATTGGAGCGGGTGATGGGAATCGAACCCACGTAACCAGCTTGGAAGGCTGGCATTCTACCATTGAACTACACCCGCAATTGGGATTCAACCGTTCAACAGATAATATTATATCACACGTATGACATTTTGTCAAGGGCAATTCGCAAGTTTTTTCAAAAAAGTCGTTATGCACAAATTTATCAAGCGTTATCCGGAGTAAAAGTAAACTATCAACAATATTTCGTCACATTACAGTAAGATTCACACGTTATAATATTATATAGTATAAGGGAACAGTCTTGTAAAATTTCTGCAAAAACCCTTGACTTTTTATTATCAATGTGATATTATATAAGCGTAGTAAGTGTACTATTTTCATTAGTACAGTTTACGCAGCACCATTCCTTTTTACTGCTGCTCCCATATTTGCATTTTTTAATGCAGGAAAATGCAAAATTTCTGCAAAAGCACTTGAATTACCAGGCAGATAGTATTATAATACAGTCGTAAAGTTTTTACATATCAATTGTAGAAAAGATAGCAGGGCTATTTAGTAAAAAAATAAAAATTTATTTTTGCCTCGTCTTTTTTGCATTTTCAAGACACTTATATATAGAGAATGTAATTCTGAAGGGTGGATACAATGAACAAAAGAAATGACCAATGCGGCAGAAGGGGCGAGCGCCTTTTCAGCAATATATGTATAATTCCCAGCCTTCTGGGAGTTATGGCGTTCTTCCTTGTGCCGTTCGGGATAGTTATTTACTACTCAATGATAAATAACCCAATATCCCATAATTTCGTCGGTCTGGATAATTACACAAAGCTTATGCACACGACCGCCTTTACAAAAGCCGTGAACCATACAGCAAGATTCACGCTCATCGCCGTTCCTCTGGCACTGATACTTTCCCTGTGGCTGGCAGTGATACTTGAACGGAATATCAAAGGCAAAAGCGTCTTCCGCACTTTTTTCCTCAGTCCGCTTATGGTACCGACCGCTTCAATAGTACTGGTATGGCAGGTAATTTTCCATAACCACGGCACTATCAACCAGATCATTGAAGCTTTCGGCGGCAGCGGTATCGACTGGCTGAAATCAGCACACTGTCAGGTAATTATCATATTCATGTTCCTATGGAAGAATATAGGATACAACATGATACTATTCATGTCGGCACTTGCTTCCGTACCAAGGGATATCCTGGAAGTCGCTGAACTTGAGGGCGCAGGTAAGATATACCAGTTCTTCCATATCAAACTCAGATACCTCTCCCCTACTATACTCTTTGTGCTGATACTCTCACTTATCAACTCATTCAAGATATTCCGTGAGGTTTACCTCCTTACCGGCGAATACCCCTACGGAAAGATGTATATGCTCCAGCACTTCATGAACAATACCTTTGAAAAGCTGGACTACCAGAAACTTTCTGCGGCGGCTGTCCTTTTCTGCCTTGTGATGATCGTCGTTATCACCGTTCTTCTTGTTACTGAGAACCACTTCGGAAAGGACGTGGAAAACTGATGATGACACATAAGCAGAAACAACATAACCTGGATATGGTGCTGACAGTTCTTGTATGCCTTGCTGCTGTACTCTTTCTCATGCCGACAGTGCTGACCATCGCCAACAGCTTCATGACATCTACGGAAATATCCGCCAACTACGGCGCTATGTTCACCAATATGACCGAGGATAAAAAGACATTTATATCCGAGAACGTCAACCTTAAATTTATCCCGGATAAGGTCACTTTCGACCAGTATAAGTCAGTACTCCTGAAAAGCCCTGACTATCTGCTGAAATTCTGGAACTCTGTTATACTCACCGTTCCGATCACCGTATTCCAGCTTTTAGTTGCGATATTCACCGCCTACGGCTTCTCAAGATATCCTGGCAAGATAAAGACGATCATCTTCTTTGTCTACATTATACTTATGATAATGCCCTATCAGGTAACTGTTGTGCCTAACTACCTTGTGGCACAGAAATTCGGGCTTCTCGACAGTCCGCTGGCTGTTATTCTTCCGGGCATCTTCTCACCTTTCAGCATCTTCCTGCTGACGAAGGTAATGCGGAGAATTCCCATATCCTACGTGGAAGCCGCTAAACTTGACGGTGCTTCTGAATTCCAGATACTTACCCAGATATACCTCCCCCTTTGCAAGGGCGCTATCGTTTCCATAGGTATGCTGGTATTCATTGACTACTGGAATATGGTGGAACAGCCCCTTATACTTATCAAAGATACCGCCAAGCACCCCCTTTCCGTCTTCCTTTCACAGATAAATACCGGTGATGTGGGTCTGGCTTTCGCTGTGGGTGTTGTGTATATGGTGCCTACGATACTTATGTTCCTCTACGGCGAGGATTACCTGCTGGAGGGCATAACCTATTCCGGCGGCATCAAAGGCTGACGAACAAAAGGAGTGTGCAATATGAACGAGACTGCATCTAATGAGATAAAAGAACAAAAGGAATTAAAAGACCCCAAAGACCTGAAGTCCGAGGAAATATACGATCCCAGGCGCAAAAGAGATATCATCAAGAATATCATCATTGTGTTCCTGGCAGTACTTCTGGTGCTGACATTCTGCTCAAACACCATTATGAACCGCTCACTGGCTGAGATAACGACCGAACGCACAATTTCAGGAAAACTGACCGAGAGAGTGCGTGGAAGCGGTCTTGTAATGTCAAACCAGACCTACGACGTTACCCTTACCGGCAACCATACCGTTGATACGATCATGGTCAAAAACGGCAAGGAAGTCAAAAAGGACGATGTGCTTTTCACTGTAGGCAAGGGCGAAAATGCCGACCTCACCGCTGCTGAGGAAGCACTTTCTGCAATGGAACTGGAATACCAGAAAGCCCTCCTTGCTATGCCAGCAGACTACTCCAGCGAGAATCAGGCTATCGCAAACGCAAGGGCTGACCTGCAAGCCGCTATCACAAAGCGTGATAACGCCGCCGCAAGTCAGGGCGACCAGCAGGCTGCAAAGGACGCTTACAACAGCAACAAGTCCGAAATGAACTACTATACACGTATTCAGGCTAAATTACAGGCTACTATATCCGCTATCGACAGCGACGAGTATTCCGGCGCTGCACCGGAGTACACCGGCGACCTGATAAGGCTCAAAAACGACTACGAGAACGCTTCCGCTGACTACAACGCAGCTTTTGGACTGTACACCCAGCTTGCTTCCGGCGGAAACGATGATGAAGGCTCAGGAAGTGCTTCTCAGGATATGATAGATTCCGCTAAGGCTGATGCAGATGAGAAAGAACAGATCCGTGACGAGGCAAGAGATGCTTACGATGAAGCTAAGTACGACCTGCGAAGCGAGCTTATCTCTGAACTGGAATCCGCTGAGGATAATCTGAATTACTACACAGACCTTGTTAATTCCTATGAAGCCTCTCAGACTACAGGTTTCACCGACCTTGATATGCTGGAGGAGGACATCAAAGCTAAACAGCGTACCCTGGACGATCTTATAACCGCTCTTAACAAAACTAAGGCAAATAACGACAACGAAAGCAAAATATCAAACCTGGATCTTGAAGCTAAGAAGAAAGAAATAGAAAAGCAGAAAGCCAAGATCGCTAAACTCAAGGAAACCGCTGATATCACTGAGATCAAGTCAAAGTACAGCGGTGTGGTAAGTTCCGTTAATATCAAAGCCGGCGATGAGACTGTTCCCGATATGCCTCTTATCACTATCGACCTTGCCGACGAGGGCTATACCGTACAGGTAACAGTTGCTGCTGACAAGGCAATGAAGGTAAAGAAAGGTACTGCCGCCGAGATCGTAAATAACTGGACAGGAAAAGCTGAGGCTGTCCTCACTGACATCAAGAACGATACCAGCGCAAACTCCAGAAACAAGCTCCTTACCTTCTCCGTTACCGGCGATGTAAGCTCCGGTTCATTCCTTGATCTCTCCATTCCCTGCGGCGGCGGAAGCTTCGATACTATCGTTCCCAAAAGTGCCGTAAGGCAGGACAACGACGGCTTCTTCGTACTCACTGTCCGCTCAAAGAGTTCACCCCTCGGAAACCGCTACTATGCTGAAAAAGTAGCTGTTGAGGTTCTGGCTTCCGATGAGGTATCAAGCGCAGTATCCGGAAATATAATGAACGGTGACTACGTTATTACCGCTTCCAGCAAAAGCATCGCCCCCGGCGATCAGGTACGCATCAAGGATAAATAAGGTGATGCCATGAAACTGAAGATAAAACTCCGGTACATCATTATCTCCGCTGTGAATGCCGTTTGCCTTATTTCAGCAGGTATCATGTCAATTGCCGGAAGTTCTATGGCTAAGAGCCAGTCCTATAATAATATGGCTGAGGAATGGGATACTGAGGGCGGCTGCTCGCAGATAAGCTGTTTCCTGGATGATAAGTCCGGGTTCAGCACCGATATGCTGGGCGCTGTACGCAATGCCGAACTTGAAGCCCTGAAAAATGTCTCTATCGCTCCGGAGGAGGGCAAGACCCTCGTACCCGATGCGTATAGCTGTCAGATAGGTCAGGTGAGCGCAAGGTGCGATACCTCAGGCCGCTCAGAGGCTGTGGTTACAGCTGTAGGCGGCGATTTCTTCCTTTTCCATGACTTCAGGCTGCTCAGCGGTTCATACTTCTCCGACAGCGATACTATGCAGGACGGAGCTGTTATTGACAAGGAACTTGCCTGGTCACTTTACGGCTCAGTAAACGTAGCCGGCATGAACATTTACTTAAACGACGTAAAACTCTACATCTCAGGTGTGATCGATAATCCCCGGACAAAACCGGAGAAAAGCTGTGCAGGTGATACCCCACGGGCTTACATCTCTTACACCATCGCTGCTGACCCGCTTATTTCAGGAGATATAGGTCAGATGTCTCCGGACGGCAGTTCTTACGGGTTCAAGAATATCTCATGCTACGAATGTATCATGCCTGACCCGGTAGAGAATTACGCTTACAATACAATAAAAAAATACTTCACGGAAAGCCATTCAGAGCATTGCGCTGTTGTCAACAACTCCACACGCTTCACCCCGTCAAAAAGGGCAAAGGCTTTCAAAAAAATCTCCAACTATGCAGTCAGAAGCGACAGCATAGCTTACCCCTGGTGGGAAAATGCTTCACGAATAACGGAAATGAAACTCTCCATACTCTACCACTTCCGCCGGATAGTCCTCATACCCGTTATCATTACCCTGCTCTGGCTGCTTGTGATAGTCTATAAACTGGCTGTCAAGGGCAGACGCAGACTCTTTGAGGCGATAGCAGATAAATACACACGCATCGCCTACAAAATTCTACAGAGACAAAAACAAAAGAAAGATAATATAAAAACTAAAACAAAAAAAGAAAAAGAAACACAAACAGTTACCAACGATAAATAATTATGGAGGATCAACTATGAAAACCACTACCATTAAAAGAACCCTCGCTGGCATATTTGCTGCGGCTATGCTTTGCTCAGCAGCTTCATGCTCCGCTGGCAATAACGGCAGCGGCGACGGTTCAAACGCAAACGGCAAAGGCGGCGGAAATAATTCCCCCAGCGCTTCAAATGTATCTGATAAGACAATTTCAAACGTTTACCGCTCTGTTGAGCTGACTGCCGATATCCCTATGGACTACGTTGCTAACATCAGCAAGCTTGGTGACAGCGGCAATTACCTTGTATGCGGCAGCGACAACAAGGGCAACAGCTTAATTTACGTTGCCGATTCTGAGTTTTCTTCTTTCACAGAGTTGGATCTTGGGGTAAAGTTCCCTGAAAACTCCACACGCAATACAAACTGCTGTGTCCTCGGAAACGGTAATATCGCTGTAATGCTCCAGTTAACTGACTACGGCGATTTCAAACTTCCCGACTATGACGACCCTGACTTCGACTATGAGTCATTCGACTTCGACGCTATGCAGGAAGCAAGCACGTATTCAAACTACTTCATAATCCTCGACAGCGACGGAAACGTTATCAGCTCAAATGAGCCCACTGAATTTGACGAATATAAGTATATGGACGGCACTTTCGCTGTCAGCTCATTATCTCCTATCGGCGAGGATAAGTGTATTCTGAGCCTGTATACCGATACAGCGGAAGTTTACCTGGTAATCGATATGGACGGCAAGATCGTTGAAAAGTTAGATCTTGATGAAGGAAGCAATCTGTATCAGAGCTGCATGGACGCCGATCACAACCTGTGCTATATCTCATGGGAAAACGACGGATTATCCCTCAAGAGATTAAGCGCATCTGACTACAAGCCTATGGATAATGCTATCAGCCTCAAGGACATTGACAACAGCGGTATGACATATGCTATACCCGGCGATGGCGATTATGAATTCTACCTCACAGGCAGTACTTCCCTCTACGGAATCAAGAGTGACGGCACTGTAGCTGAGATCATCAACTGGATCGACTCTGATATCAACGGCAGCTATATCAATGCTGTTGCTCCTTTAGGCAATGGTGAGTTCGTAACATATGAGAGAGACTGGAATACAAATATAGGCTCCCTCAACCGTCTCACAAAGCGTGATGCTTCTGAACTGGCTGATACCGAGGTCATTACCCTTGCTGTAATGTACGCTGATTCTTCTATCACTTCTCAGGTAACTGCTTTCAATAAGCAGAACGATAAGGTACGTGTAAAGATCAAGGACTACTCAAGCTACTATGAGTACGACGAGCAGAACGAGAAGACTATAAACACTCCTTCCAAGCAGCTTAAAATGGATATCGTTTCCGGCAATCGCCCTGATATGATATGCTGCTATGATATCTCAGTAATGAATACTCTTGCTGCTAAGGGCACATTTGCTGACCTGAATCAGGTAATGAGCGAGAGCGGAACTATCAAGCCCGAAGACATCATGCCCAATGTGGTAGATGCACTCTCACTTGACGGAAAGCTTTACTACATCACTCCCTCTTTCAGCATAAATACCCTTGCTATCAAGTCAAAGAACTTCGACAAGGAGAACTGGACTCTTGATGAGCTTATCGAAACCTACAAAAAAGCACCTGAGGGCACTAAGCTGTTCAATGAGTCGAATTCAAAGGAAAGTGTATTCTACAACCTCTACTACAATATGACTTTCACTGACGACTTAAACGGCACTTGCAGCTTTGATTCACCTGACTTCCTCAAGCTTCTGGAATTCGTGGATACATTCGACAAGGAAGCTGATGAACCCGACTGGGATAACGCTTCTCAGGAGGAAATGGATGCTTACTATACCGAACAGCAGGCAGCCTGCCGCAACGACAAGGCTCTCCTCAGCACAGTATACCTTAGCGAAGCAAGAGAGTACGCAAGAGCTGCTCAGGGCGAATTCGGCGACAAGATAACTCTCGTTGGCTATCCCTCCGATAATGGTCAGGGCGCTAAGCTCAACTTCAACAACTGCTACGCTATCACTGAGGACAGCGAGCATAAGGACGCTTGCTGGGAGTTCATAAGCTGCTTCTTCGACTACTCAAACGCAAATAACAGATACTACAACGGTTTCCCTGTTCTCCAGAGCGAGTTTGAGAAGACTCTGGATCAGGCTATGGACCGTCCCTTCTGGACTGACGATAAGGGCGAGAAGCAGTACTACGACGATAGCTACTGGATCAGCGATACAGAGCAGATAGATGTAAAGCCCCTCACTAAGGAGGAGCGTGACTTCATTGCTGACTACATCAAGAATACCTCCAGCAGATCAGCATACTACAACGAGGACGTTTATGAGATAGTTAACGAGGAGATCGAGGCTTTCTTTAACGGCGAGCGCAGCGCTCAGGAGACAGCCGACCTTATCCAGAACCGTGCATCTATCGTATTAAGCGAACAGAATTAACATGGTCATCAGATATTAAATATACCGTGGGGCATTTCCTTATTGGAGATGCCTCACGGCTTTTTTATGGCAACACCGCACAGAGATTGCGTCGCAGCCTTATGCAATATCCAGGGCAACAGCATTTACTTTCCGTGAAGCATTTTCTGATATACAATGGAAAACTACCGGTTTTTGTAGAAAGCCATGCGCCGGAATTATTTCCGGCGACAGGCTGGTAAGGGTCTGCACCCTCTTGGGTATCCGGAAAACTTGCCGGTAAAAATCGGCAAAGGTAGGGAAAAAGGGGGTTCAGGAAAGGGGAGTCCAGAGGGGGAAACCTAAGGGGAAAAAGGGGGAGGAAATGCCGATTTTTGCCGGGTTTAATTTGTTCCTCCCCCTTTTTCCACTTGGGTGTCCCCCTTTGGCGGAACGTCCGT
>JAGBJO010000048.1 GCA_017934425.1 Ruminococcus sp. | reverse complement strand
GGATTGTATCTGTACAGGTGCCAGTAACCAGCCTCAACAGCCTTCTTCTCCTCAGCCTGAGCTGTAGCCATACCTGTCTTGATACCGTGGTTGATACAAGGAGCGTAAGCGATAACGATGGAAGGTCCGTCGTAAGCCTCAGCCTCAGTGAAGGCCTTGATGCACTGATTCATGTTTGCGCCCATTGCAACGTGTGCAACGTAAACGTAACCATAGCTCATTGCGATACCAGCCAGATCCTTCTTCTTCATTACCTTACCAGCAGCAGCAAACTGTGCGATAGCGCCTGTAGGTGTAGACTTAGAAGCCTGTCCGCCTGTATTTGAGTAGACCTCAGTATCGAATACGAGAATATTTACGTTCTTGCCGGAAGCGATAACGTGATCCAGACCGCCGAAACCGATATCGTAAGCCCAACCGTCACCACCGAAGATCCACTGGGACTTCTTGGAGAGGTAATCCTTCTCGTTGAGGATAGCCTTAGCATCGTCGCAACCGCAAGCCTCAAGAGCAGCTACCAGCTTATCTGTAGCGATGTTGTTAGCAGCGCCGTCGTTCATTGTGTCGAGGTACTCAGCGATCGCAGCCTTAACGTCAGCGTTCTCTGTCTTCTCGTTGAGAGCATTTACCTTAGCCAGAACTCTGTTGTGGAGAGTCTCCTGAGCAAGATACATACCGTAACCGAACTCAGCGTTGTCCTCGAACAGTGAGTTAGACCAAGCAGGACCTCTGCCCTTCTTGTTTACTGTGTAAGGTGTGGAAGGTGCGGAGCCGCCCCAGATAGAGGAGCATCCTGTAGCGTTAGCGATCATCATTCTGTCGCCGAAGAGCTGTGTAACGAGCTTAGCGTAAGGAGTTTCACCACAGCCTGCACAAGCGCCTGAGAATTCGAGGAGAGGCTGTCTGAACTGTGAGCCCTTAACTGTATCAGCCTTGAACTTAGCAGCAACTTCTGCCTTCTCGTCGAGAGTTACGCCGTAGTTGAATACTTCCTGCTGATCCATCTGAGAAGCGATAGGCTCCATAACCAGTGCCTTCTCCTTAGCAGGACATACATTAGCACAAACGCCGCAGCCTGTGCAGTCGAGAGTAGAAACAGTCATAACGAACTTCAGACCGTCCATAGCAGGCTTGAAGTCAGCAGACTTTGTAGCAGCAGGTGCCTTAGCAAGCTCATCAGCTGTCATAGCAACAGGTCTGATTACAGCGTGAGGACAAACGTAAGCACACTGGTTACACTGGATACACTTGGAAGCGTCCCAAGAAGGAACCTTTACAGCGATACCACGCTTCTCGAAAGCAGCAGAACCCTGGGGGAATGTACCGTCAGCCATGTCAACGAATGTGGAAACAGGCAGATCGTTACCCTTCTGAGCGTTGCAGGGGATCTGGATATTATTAACGTAATCCTGGAGCTTCTTATCCTTGCAGGTAACAGCAGCCATACCCATCTGAGTATCAGCACAGTCAGCCCATGAAGCAGGAACGTCAACCTTAACGATGTTCTGGTGACCAGCATCGATAGCGTTCCAGTTCTTCTCAACAACGTCCTGACCCTTCTTGCTGTAGGAAGCCTCGGCAGCAGCCTTCATGTACTTGAGAGCGTCCTCGAAAGGAATGATGTTAGCCAGCTTGAAGAAAGCAGACTGGAGGATTGTGTTGATACGAGTGCCCATACCAGTCTCCTCACCGAGCTTAACGCCGTTGATGATGTAGAACTGGATATTGTTCTGAGCGATGTATCTCTTTACCTGACCGGGCAGGTTAGCGTCAAGTTCCTCAGGAGACCAGATTGTGTTCAGGAGGAAAGTACCGCCGGGCTTGATATCAGAAACCATATCGTACTTGTCGATGTAGCTCTGGTTATGGCAGGCAACGAAATCAGCCTTGTTGATGAGGTAAGTAGACTTGATAGGAGTCTTACCGAAACGGAGGTGGGAAATAGTAACACCGCCGGACTTCTTTGAGTCATAAGCGAAGTAAGCCTGAGCGTAGAGGTCAGTATGGTCGCCGATGATCTTGATGGAGTTCTTGTTAGCACCAACAGTACCGTCAGAACCAAGACCCCAGAATTTACAAGCTGTAGTGCCGTGAGGAGCTGAATCAGGGTTCTCCTCCAGAGGCAGAGACAGGTTAGTAACATCGTCCTCGATACCGATTGTGAATCTGGGCTTAGAATCGTTCTTGAATACAGCAACGATCTGAGCAGGAACAGTGTCCTTAGAACCAAGACCATATCTACCTGTGAATACAGGGATATCGTTGAACTTAGAGCCCTTGAGAGCAGCAACAACGTCCAGATACAGAGGCTCGCCCAGTGAACCAGGCTCCTTAGTTCTGTCGAGAACGGAGATTCTCTTAACGGAATCAGGAATAGCTTCGATCAGCTTTTCAGCAACGAAAGGTCTGTACAGGCGAACCTTAACAAGACCGTACTTACCGCCCTGAGCGTTCAGGTAGTCGATAGTTTCCTCGATAGTCTCGTTAACAGAACCCATAGCGATGATGATATGCTCAGCATCAGCAGCACCGTAGTAGTTGAAGAGCTTATAGTCAGTACCGATGAGGTCATTGATCTTGTTCATGTAGTCCTCAACGATAGCAGGCAGAGCATCGTAGTACTTATTGCAAGCCTCACGAGCCTGGAAGAAGATGTCAGGGTTCTGAGCTGAACCACGGAGAACAGGTCTCTCAGGGTGGAGAGCGCCGTCTCTGAATCTCTGAGCAGCTTCCTTATCGAGCAGGCTGTAGAGAGTCTCGTCGTCCCAAGTCTCGATCTTCTGGATCTCGTGAGAAGTACGGAAACCATCGAAGAAGTGGAGGAAAGGAACTCTGCCCTTGATAGTAGAAAGGTGAGCAACAGCACCGAGATCCATAACTTCCTGTGCGCTGCCGGAGCAAAGCATAGCATAACCTGTCTGGCGGCAAGCATAGATATCGGAGTGGTCACCGAAGATATTCAGTGCGTGAGAAGAAACGCAGCGTGCAGAAACGTGGATAACGTTAGGAAGCAGCTCGCCGGCGATCTTGTACATATTGGGGATCATCAGGAGAAGACCCTGAGAAGCGGTGTAAGTAGTAGTGAGCGCACCAGCTGAAAGTGAGCCGTGAACAGTACCAGCAGCACCAGCCTCAGACTGCATCTCAGCAACGGTAACAGTCTGACCGAAAAGGTTCTTCTTGTCCTTAGCAGACCAGCTGTCAGTAACCTCAGCCATAACTGAGGAAGGAGTGATGGGGTAAATAGCAGCTACGTCAGTAAAGGGATAAGACACCCAAGCAGCGGCGTTATTACCGTCCATGGTTTTCATTTTTCTTTTGATTGCCATTTGGAATGACCTCCTGTAAAGATTTTTTCAGGGGTTATGAGCGGCTGTGACGAGCCGCATATAACTTCGTAATAAATATTATATCACATAATATCGGTTTTGTAAATACCTTTTTAAGAAAATCGAAAAAAACAGGGGAGATTGTCTAAAAATTAACAAGTTAGTAGTAACAAACTTTAAAATTTGTTTAATCACTTTATGGAAAAGCCTGGCAGAATGGTATTTTTTAAGGGAAAAATTCCGACAGGCTTTTTGTATAAAATGCTTAAAATCAAAAAATAAGAGTTGGCTAAAACGCCAAAATATTTCAAAACGGATACAAAATTCTTAAATTCGCTTGACGAAAAGTCAGAAATACGGTATAATAACTACAGTGTTAAATAATCTTGATTATTAACACTCGTTTTGTTGTCTCCTTTCTTTTGTTCTACACATATTTTTCTTAATTTCATGTGAGCCCGGCATCGTAAGCCGGGCAATTTTTTTATTTAAACGTTTGACCCTATCCAGAGCAGCAGACCATATACCGCCGATGCAGCGCAGCCGTAGAGTATGACCGGCCCGGCGATAGTGAATATTTTAGCGCCTACGCCGAGGATAAACCCCTCAGATTTCGCTTCGATAGCGGAGGAGGAAACAGCATTGGAGAAGCCTGTTATTGGGACGAGCGTGCCTGCGCCAGCGTGACGGGCGAGTTTCTGATACCAGCCGAAACCGGTTGCGACGGCGCTGAGTATGACAAGTATTATCGAAGTCCAGGTCTTAGCGTCGCTGTCAGGCACAAGAGCGGCTGTGAGAAATGCGTAAATAAGCTGCCCGAAAGCACAGATCGCTCCGCCGGTGACGAACGCCATTGCCGTGTCAGCCTTGACGTTGGAGCGAGGAGAAGCCTGGCGGCTCATTTCGCCGTAGGACTGAGGTGTAATATTCATATTCATCAACTCCTTTTTAAATAGTATTATCATTTTCGTAATAAATATAACTGGGAAAACCTGTCTGCTGTGTATTTGGTAGACAGGTGAAATTTTTGTGTATGCAATGTGTATATGAAAAATACAGTATATATGTGAAAAACGCCGATTTTCCGCTTAACTATTGCAATGGAGATAGCAATGGTATATAATTACTATATAGCGATGCTATGGTAGGATTTTCCCGTATCATCGCATAGAGAAAACTCGAAAAGAGTAAAAATTTTAAGGAGGAATTGGTATGGTTGGTGAAAAAAAGTTAAGTTCACGGATCTTATCAGCACTTGTGGCGCTAATTATGGTCGTGAGTGCGGTCGTGACTATGTGCATTATGGCAGGCGATAATACGTTCAGTGCAAATGCAGCGGCGAAAGATTGGATAGTTGGATGTGACGTTGCAAAAAATGCCTCGGATTATGAGATAGCACAGGCATACTTGCTTGTAAAAGCTGGTCTTAAAAGTACTGATGAAAAAATTTTCAATCCTGACATTTATCATTATGCAGATTATTCCATGACATCAGAGGGACTCTTTACAAAGGTGAAAAGCGAAAAATATGAATTTCCTCTCGATAGTATCACAAATCCGGCATCTTTAGCTATACTGGAGACTACTATAAGGGAAAATTATAAAAAAGGCTATTATATATGCGGTGCAAGATACACAGCAGGTACAAATGAAAAGTATAATCAAGTTGCATTTGCTGTAGATGATGTACAGAGTGATGGTACAATAATTATCTTTACTCCAAATGTAGCCTCAGGAATTATTAAACTTCCCACGATCCGTCCTTTTAGTATGCTTGGACTAAGCAATGCTGAACACACCTATACAGTTGAGATCACTATTTATAAAAAGCAAGATCCAGGTACAATAACAACTACAACAACAAAAGCTGTTACTCCTACATACACACTTATCACAGGAAAGAAATTCATCAAGAACAACTCCACAGGCACTTACCTGAATGTTGCAGGCGGTAAGGACGCTAATGCTACAAACGTAGGTCTGGCGGCAAATACCGGCTCTAATGCGTTTATTATGAATGTGACAGCAGTCAAGAGCGGTGACGCTTCCAAGGGTACTTATATCATGCCCGCCTGCTCGTCCACAAGAGTCATCAACCCCTATGCTGATACTATCAAAAGCGGTACTAATGTAAACATTTATACCAAGAATACCGACGGTACTCAGTACTGGCTCTGGGAAAAGGTTTCCGGCGGCTATGTTATCCGCAATAACCAGAATAAGAACCTCGTACTTACCGCTGACGGCACTAACGTTTGCGTAAAGACCTATACCGGCGCTAAGACACAGATATGGTCACTGGAAAATGCTTTCAAAACTAAGGCAATTACCGGCAACTACTACCTGAAAAATAAGGGTACAGGCACTTATGCCTATGCTGCCGGCAAGACAAGCACCTCTAATATCGCTCTGGGCGCTAAGAAGGAGAATACTTCATTCCAGATGGCTATTACTCCCGTGACTAAAGGCTCTCCCATAAAGGGCTGCCTTATCACTCCAAAGGTTGGCAGCCTGGTAATGAACCCATACTCCGATACTCCTGCAAACGGTACTAACGTAAACCTCTATGCCAAGTCCGGCGACGGTACGCAGTACTGGATATTCGAGCCAGTCACAGGCGGATATATTATCCACAACAGCTATAACAGAAACTTAGTCCTGAACGGAAACGGTTCTAACGTAAATATAGCAACAAAGAGCAGCAGCAATAACCAGATATGGGTACTTGAAGCTGTTACCACTACCACAACAACAGCAACTACTACAACTACCACCACAACAACAACTACGACCACTACTGCTTCCACATCTGCTCCGGAAGAAAAACAGGGCGATGTGAACTGCGACGGCGTATTCAACGTTGCTGACCTTGTTTCACTGGAGAAGTACCTCCTGGCTGCACCTTATGAGGATAATGCAGACTGGAATCAGGCTGACCTGTACAAGGACGGAAAGCTGAATGTTTTTGATATCGTTGAGATGAGAGAACAGCTTTCAGTTAAATAAGTAAATGAAAATACCCCGGAAACGGCTGAGGAAACCGCTTCCGGGGTTATTTTTACATCGCCTTGGGATTGATCTCCTTTATCTGGAAATCAATGTCGTAGGCATCGTCGTCGAAGTGGGCGAAATAGGTGTCGATAAGGCGCTTTGCAGCAACGTTTCCGCCAGCAGTATCAGCGCCGATGAGTATTACAAAAACCTGCCTGCCGTGGAGAGAGGAAATGTCGCCACGGCGCAGACAGCGCTGAACTACGCCGGAGAAGTTGTGGACTATCTCAGGCTCGATGAAGTCCTGAAAGCGTGAACTTACGTTGAAAATCAGCAGTTGCGCCTTTTTGTCCAGACGTTCCAGCAGGCGAAGCACGAAACGGTAGATATTTGCGAAGTCGTTTTCCTGGATAATGAATGAGCCGATACCGCCGTTTGAGTCGGCTATCTTGTCAAAGAGACTGAAATCCACAGCACCCTCAGCGAATGACGCAATACTGCAAAGGGCGGTGATTCGCTGGCTGACCAGTCTGACGGGGAGAGGGAGAGGGATAATATCGTCAGCGCCCAGGTCGAGAATATGCTCCAGTTCATCGTTTGAGGCGTTCTCGGTGATAACGCCCACGGGGAGAAAATGCTCCTTCGCCTGAGTTATCAGCCTGCCCAGTTCATCGGTAACGTCGCCGCAGGGAATAAGGATACAGTCTGCATCAATCGGGATATTTCCGGGGATAGTCTCGATGCAGGTAAGCCCCTCCACCCCAGCGAGAATTTTTGCAGTTTCCGGCGAGGGACTTCCGAGAACTGCCGCTTTCTTTTCTAACATAGCAAAACTCCTTTTCAGAAAATTTGTTATACAATTATAACATAAGTTTTTTCAAAATTCAAGGGTTTATATGTAAATTTTCATCTGCGATTGCAAAAACTGAAAGGTTGTGGTATAATGGGGGAAAAGGAGTGATACTATGGTGAAAACGCTGTTGTTTCCGTCCAGCTATTTTTCAGCCAGAAATGTGGACGAAGACCTGTTGTCTGAGTACAATGGAGCTTTAGAGACTGGTTTATTTGATATTGTTATATTTTCATACGATAAGTGGTTCAATGAGGGCAAACTTGTGCTGTCACAGCCTGTTAGCGAGCCGTGCAGGGCGGTGTATCGTGGCTGGATGATGAAGCCGGAGCAGTATGCGGACTTTTATGCCCAGCTTATCCAAAAAGGCATAACACTTGTGACAACTCCGGCGGAGTATGAGCGTTTCCATATTTTCCCGAATATTTACCCGGATATTATCGAAGATACCGCCAGAATGAGAGTATTCCCAGGCGGTGAAGGCATAGATGTTGAGAAACTGAAACAGGAGTTTGACCGGTTCATGATAAAGGACTACGTTAAGTCGGTCAAGGGAACGTCTTTTCCTAAGTACTTTGATGCAAGTGTCACTCAGCAGGAATTTGATTCTCAAATGGAGAAGTTCTATAACTATCGTGGGGATCTGTACACAGGCGGGATATGCGTCAAGGAATACCTGAAACTAAAGCAATACAGCGGAAAAACCAACGAGTACCGGGTGTTCTATATAAACGGCGAAGCAGCCACGATCAGCCGGAATTCCGGGCAGAGTGATGATGCGCCAGCCCTGCCGCTGGAACTGGTAGAGAAGTACCGTGGACTTGGAAGCCACTATTACACCATTGACTATGCGGAACTTGAGGACGGTTCGTGGAAGATACTTGAAGCCGGTGACGGACAGGTTTCCGGTCTGCCGGAAAATCAGGACTGCCGTGAGTATTTCATAGCTTTGTACAATTGTTTTAACGGAGAGGGCTAAAAGGGTAGTGTTTGATATCAAGTGCTTGGATTAAATGATTTAGCGCATAGCAAATGTGCCTTCGATATAACTTAATTAAATAAACTGACCACGCAAGAAATTTCAGAAAATTTTTTCAAAAACCTCTTGACAAATCCTGATCTATGTGCTATAATCCAAACATAAGCTGTGAGGAAGACAAGCAGAGGGTTGCCAATGTCTACAGAGAGCCGGCGGTTGGTGTGAGCCGGTGATAAGCAATGCTGTGTATCCCTTCTGAGCCGGAATACTGAAAATTCTGAGTAAGTGTTCCCGTGAGTCTGCGTTAAGGAATAGGGTTTGTTGGAGCCTGAAAGTGGTGTTACGCAATAGCGGCACAATTTGAGTGGTACCGCGGGTAATCATGTTATTGATGCTCGTCTCAAAGATTATTCTTTGGGACGAGTTTTTTTATTTTCTAAAAAAGGAGAGATCGTAATGAGCGAAACAATGAATATGCAGAATGCAGAAGCCAGGATAAAGGAGGTCGCTGAGCGAATTGCAAGCCTTCGTGATGACCTGGGCTTATCCGCAGCGGATATGGCTGCAATTACTGGCTATTCAGTTGACGAATACAAAAAGCTTGAAGCCGGTGAACAGGATTTCAGCTTCACTTTCATCTATAAATGTGCAAACGCTTTCCACGTCGAGATCACTGAGCTTATGGAGGGCAGCAGTCCTGAGCTGAGCGGATATACTGTAACAAGAAAGGGCGAGGGCGTTCCGATCGTTCGCAGAAAGGGCTTTGCTTATAACCGCCTTGCTGCTAAGTTCAAGAACAAGTCCGTTGAGCCTTTCCACGTTGTTATCCCTTATTCCGAGGAGGCACTTTCCGAGCCGCTGCACATGGCAAGCCACGCCGGTCAGGAAATGGATATCGTCCTCAAGGGTACACTCCGCATGACCGTGGGTTCACATACTGAGATACTCCACGAGGGCGACAGCATCTACTACGACAGCTCAATGCCTCACGATGAAGTTGCTCTTGGCGGCGAGGACTGCGAGATCTACGCTTTCGTTATGCCTCCCAAGGGCGCTACAGGTCTTTCTGAGTACCATGAGCAGGTGGCTGAGCATCACCTGACCAACGTTGACAAGGCAGGTCTGCTTCACCCGGTTTCTGAGAAGTTCGTAAAGTGCGAGACTAACGACGAGGGCGTTCTCAGCGCTGTTAACTTCCAGAATCAGGATAAGTTCAACTTCGCCTACGATATCGTTGACGCTATGGCTGAGAAGTGCCCCGACAAGACCGCTATGATCTACGTTGACGTGAACAAGAATGAGCGCACATTCACATTCAAGGACATCAAGCGCTATTCCTGCCAGACTGCAAACTACTTCAAGTCACTGGGCATCAAGAAGGGCGACAGAGTAATGCTGGTTCTGAAGCGTCACTATCAGTTCTGGTTCTCGATCATCGCTCTCCACCGCATCGGCGCACTGGTTATCCCTGCATCGAATATGCTGAGGAAACATGACTTTGAGTACCGCTTCAATTCCGCTGAGGTATCTGCTATCGTATGTACTTCTGACGGCGACGTAGCAGACGAGGTAGATCTTGCCTGCGCTGCATCTCCTTCACTCAAGACCAAGATAATCGTTAACGGTCAGCGTGAGGGCTGGCATGACTTCAACTCCGAGCTTTCCGCATACAGCACCCACTTTGAGCGTACTGAGGATACTCCCTGCGGAACTGACCCAATGCTTATCTTCTTCAGTTCAGGTACTTCCGGTAACCCAAAGCTTGTTCTCCATAGCTATCAGTACCCCCTTGGTCACTACGTTACAGCACGCTACTGGCAGAACGCTGACCCCAATGGTCTGCACTTCACTATCTCAGACACCGGCTGGGGCAAGGCACTCTGGGGCAAACTCTACGGACAGTGGATGTGCGAGGCAGCCGTATTTGTATACGACTTCGACCGCTTCCATGCAGATGATATCCTCCCCATGTTCAAGAAGTACAATATCACTTCCTTCTGCGCACCTCCTACAATGTATCGCTTCTTCATCAAGGAAGACCTTTCAAAGTATGACCTTTCATCGCTGAAATACGCCTGCATCGCCGGCGAAGCACTGAACCCGGAGGTATTCCACCAGTTCTACCGTGCTACAGGCATCAAGCTTATGGAGGGATTTGGTCAGACCGAAACTACACTGTCTATCGCAAACGTTGTAGGTATGGAGCCTAAGCCGGGAAGCATGGGCAAGCCCAATCCGCAGTACGATGTAAGGGTACTTCTCCCGGACGGTACACCTGCCGGCGTTGGTGAGACTGGTGAGATCTGCATCAGACTTGCTGACCCGAATGCTACTGGCTATGGCGTTCCCGGACTGGCACTTTGCTACTTCGGTGACGAGGAGAATACTGCTGAAACATGGCGTGACGGTTTCTATCACACTGGCGATACCGCATGGGTCGATGAGGACGGTTATTTCTGGTATGTGGGCAGAGTGGACGATGTTATCAAGTCATCTGGCTACCGTATCGGACCTTTCGAGATCGAGAGCGTTCTTATGGAACTGCCCTACGTTCTGGAGTGTGCAGTAACAGGCGTTCCGGACGAGATCCGTGGACAGGTAGTCAAGGCAACTATCGTCCTCACCAAGGATAAGACTCCCTCCGAGGAATTGGTCAAGGAGATCAAGGAGTACGTAAAGAATGGTACTGCACCTTACAAGTATCCCCGTGTAGTTGAGTTCGTTGAGGAACTCCCCAAGACCGTGGGCAGCGGAAAGATCCGCCGTGCGGCTATCCGTGAAATGGACAAGGCTAAGTACCAGAAGTAATAATGAACAGAACCTTTGTGACGAAAATGCCGAATCATATCGGAGCATTTCTCAAGGCGAGCAAATGCTTCGCTTCCCTGGGCATAAATATCACGAGAGTAAGCTATAACAAGGCTGTGGATTCCCATATGCTCTTTATTGACGCAGAGGGAACTCCCCAGCAGCTTGCGGAGGCTGCCGATGAACTTACTGCTATCGGCTACCTCCAGTGCGATGAGGACAGCCGGAGCGTAGTGCTGCTGGAATTCCGCCTGAAAGACGAACCCGGCAGCGTTACCGCTATTCTGGAACTTATCAGCGCACATTATTTCAACATATCCTATATCAGTTCCCAGGAAAACGGTACTGAGTACCAGCTTTTCAAAATGGGTCTGATAGCCGATAATTCCGGGAAGATAAACGACTTTATCGAGGAGGCAAGGAAACTTTGCAGCGTCCGGGTAATCGACTATAACCGGGCGGATAAGATATACGACAACAGCTTTTTCTATGATGCCTTCGTCAGCGAACTTTCGTCGGCTATGGAGATATCCCCGGAGGGCAGGAATGAGCTGATAGTCAATACAAATCTTGCCATGCAGATACTTGACGAGACTGGAGTATCCCCATATCGTACATTTGATAGTATAAGCCGTTTTGCGAACCTGCTTGCGGCTTCCAGGGGAAAGGAGTTCTCACCGAGGATCACCACCTGCCAGGTAACGGAAAATACCGTTATAACCCTCATCGAGCCGCCTTGCGGAAGCAATACTGCGATAATCAGGAGCGGCGGCGATCACCTGTTTATTGATACGGGCTACGCTTGCTATAAAGAGGAGATGCTGGATATATTCAGGGAGATAGTTCCCGGATTTGACGGCATTGAAAAGAAAGTATTCATAACCCATGCAGACGTTGACCATTGTGGACTTCTGCCGGTCTTTGATACGGTTTACGCAAGTGCGAAAAGTGCGGAGTGTCTGTGTCTGGAAAGCAGGGGAGAGGACGGTTTCCGTGAGAGGAATCCGCTCCACAAGCCATATGTCCGGATATGCAAGGTGCTGACCTCATATACCCCGGTCCAGCCGGAGAAGATAAAGGTTGTCGGCGAGAAAAAGGAGATAAGCCAGATGCTTGGACAGACTGGATTTTTCAGATTCGGCGAACTCAGGTTTGAAGTCTACGAAGGAAAAGGCGGTCATCTGGCAGGCGAATCGGTGCTTATCGACTTTGACCATAACATAGCGTTTACCGGCGATATCTTCGTGAATATGAAGGATATGACCGCACAGCAGGCGGAATATAACCGCTATGCGCCAATACTCATGACCTCAGTTGATACCGACAAAAAACTGTGTGCTGCTGAGCGGACTGCGCTTTTCCAGCGCCTTGGAGTAGGTACATGGCAGATATTCGGCGGTCACGGCGGCAAGAAAAACTATACTGTAAGATCGGCAGAAATATGACATTCCACTGAATAAAAAACTACCGCCCTGCATTGTGATTGTACACAGTGCAGGGCGGTTCAGTTATGCATTTACAGCGAAAAGATATACCACAGGTATACTTGACAATTACAAAAAGACGTGATATAATTAGGTCAATACAAAGGAAATACTTCCATAATTTTAACTAACGAAAGGGTGAAAACAATGAACGCTATCATGAACAACGCTATGTCTGAATACATTTATGCTATTAATTACCAGCAGTCAAGCTGCGAATTTCAGCAGGCAGCCGAAAATTCATTTGTGCTGTACACAAGACGGAAAGCGTTTGTTCCGTTGCCCCTGAGAGGGTGAGCAGAGATAGTGTTACATTGCGACCATCTTCTGATAGAACAAAGCCGTCTGTGTGCAGTATTTGGCTGACACAGGCGGTTTTTATTATTCTGTCAGAAAGGTGGTTTTTTTATTATGCTGACAACTCCGACAATAAACATGACAGCGACAGGTGCTAATATAAAATCCCTGATAAAGACAAGGGGATTCAAGGTGGCTGATGTACAGAATATACTTGGGTTTAATACTCCCCAGGCGATATTCAAGTGGATGAGAGGTGATGCAATGCCCTCTATTGATAATATGGTAATACTGGCGCATCTGCTTGACGTGACCATTGATGAGATAATAATAGTTGACTGATATCCCGCCCTGTATGGGCGGGTAAGAGAATTCCGTTTCGTCTAATGGCAGGACACCTGTTTCTGACGCAGGCAATGAAAGTTCGACTCTTTCAACGGGAACCAGATATCTATGAAAGGAGATAAACAATGAGCAGAAAATTAGCAAGCATACAGAGAATATGGAAGACGGAGCCTATTGAAGGTGCTGACAGGATTGAGCTTGCATATGTCCTGGGCTGGCAGTGCGTTGTCAACAAGGGGCAGTTCAAGCCTATGGATCTGGCAGTATATTTCGAGATAGACAGCTTTCTCCCGATTCGCCCGGAGTTTGAGTTCATGAGAGCATCAAGCTACAAGAATACTGATATCATGGGTGAAGGATTCCGCCTTAAAACCCAGAAATTCCGTGGACAGCTATCCCAGGGACTTCTGCTTCCTTTAGAGCAGTTCCCCGAAATACCGGCTGATGCCGCCCTTGGCGATGATGTGACGGAACTGCTTGGGGTACGAAAGTGGGAGATAGAGATAAGGGCGACTTCCGGCGGTACGATCATAGGAGAACTGCCGGGAAGTATTCCGCATACTGACGAGACAAGAGTTCAGGCTGCTCCGGAACTTATAAATGAGTTCGCAGGACTTGAGTACTACATAAGCACAAAAATGGACGGAAGTTCACATTCTATCGGTATAGACGATGATGGCTTCCATGTAACAGGTCACAACTATGAGTACACTGACGACGGCACAAGCGATTTTTATAACCTTGTCAAGGAACGGGAGTATAGGGAAAAACTGGTCGCTTTCAAGGAAAAAGCGGGACTTGCCGCTATCACCGTTCAGGGAGAACTGTGCGCTCCGGGAATTCAGCAGAACCGTCTGAAACTTAAAAAGCCTGAGTGGTACGTTTTTACTATCATTGAAAACGGCAAGCGTGCAGGACTTGACAGAATGCTTGAAGTTTGCAAAGAGCTTGGCTTTACTACTGTACCAATTGAGGAGGTCGATACCGATCTGCCGGCTAAGTATCCAACAGTTGAAGCGCTTCTGGAACGTGCCGACGGCAATTACCCTAACGGCGGCAAGAAGGAGGGCATCGTCATTCGCCCAACTACCCCTGTCTACAGCAGAAGCATAGGCGCTGAACTGAGCATGAAGGTGGTCAGCAATAAGTATCTGCTGAAGAATGGGGATTAAGGCAACACCGCACAAAGACCGCCTGACGGCTTTGTGGCACATCTGCTTGCATATTTTCCGGCATCTTGCACACAAATTTCTTGACATACGTCAGTATGCCTGCGAAATTTATGCACAATCTGCCGAAAAATCTGACT
>JAGBJO010000047.1 GCA_017934425.1 Ruminococcus sp. | reverse complement strand
TGCAGCGCATATACTTGCATATTTTCCGGCATCTTGCACATAAATTTTTTGACATACGTCAGTATGCCTGCAAAATTTCTGCACAATCTGCCGAAAAATCTGACTGCGTATCTGCGCCACAATCTCTGTGCGGTGTTGCCTAAAGAAAAACTCCCCATATCAGGGGAGTTTTTTTCGTGTGAAGCGGCTGACGATGTAAACCGCCAGCGCCGCAAAAAGTATTCCGGTAAATGCGCCGGCGGAGTCGATAAGAACGTCCGTGAACCGCCCTGCACGCCCGTCGGAGAACGTCTGGTGAACCTCGTCCGTGCAGGCGTAGAGGGAACTTATTCCCTGTGCCGCAAGATTCTTCCGGCTGATAAGCTTACGCCGTCCCATAGCCATCGCACAGCAGAATCCAAGTGCGGCGTAAATGGTGAAGTGGGCGCACTTCCGGACGGCGAAAGTGACGGTATCGGTTATCTTCTCCTGCTGGGCAAGAGGACGGTCATCAAAGTCCGGGTAGAAGATGCTGATAGCGATTGCGGTGAAGCCGTCGCTGGTGTCCGTGGACTCCTCAGCGTTCTCACTTGAGAAATAGAAGATAAGAACCATGCAAACAATGGTCAGCAGAACAAAAATGAACTGCACAATGCTAAAAGATTTAATTTTCATATGTATCCTCCGTAGAAAATCTGCCTTTATATTATACACCAAATTGGTGAAAATGTAAATCCTTTGAAAATTGTAACCTTCCTGTAACTGTTTGTTTGAAAAATGTATTGCAAGTTACGAAAAAAAATGATATAATAAATCTATATGACAGTTTAATGCGGATTACGCATAACATATATGGAGGTTAGAATGAAGAAATTTTTCGCCCACAGAGCCACTAAGATCTTCTTTTCACTGATCGCAGGGTTTTATACTGTGGCTGTAGTTTATCTGTGCTATTTTTCGATTTTTTACAATATACATATTGACCAGCGTGGTTCAGTATGCCTTCTGGTCACAGCAGCTTCGGTAGTCGCACTTCTCCTGATGCTTTATACTCGTAAGCAGTTCATCACAAGGCTTTCAAGTTTCCTGATACTTCCGGTGATGCTGCCGGTGGTGCTTTTGTACTTCGGTGAATGGGAGATAATAATACCAGTTGTCATAACCGGCGTTATAATACTTCTCCTGTCAGGTGCAGGCGAAGGCGCTAAGACTGCTATCGGCACGCTTATACTTCTTCTTTATATCTTCGGCGCTCTGGGATACTTCCTCTTTACCTCCTTCTTCGTGTCCGCTGCTAAGCAGAACGTTGTGCAGTCCGGTGAATCACCTACAGGCATTTACCGCTACAGAGTGGTAAATACCGAGGACAGCTCAAATGGCTCTACTGCGGTGTACGTCGAGCCTAACTATGCTGACGTGGTTTACCCCTATGTTAAGTTTACGCTGAAAAATCAGGAGCGCATCGTCCTCACAGAAAGACCTATCTGCGAGGAGATCAATATTGAATGGGAAAACAAGACACGTCAGGAGATCACTGAAGAACTCCTGGCTATCTCAGATACCATAACAGTCCACCTTAGTGAAAGCGAACTGGAAGAATTCGGCTATCCTTTCGATACCCGCCTCCAGCTTGCTGATGTGGACATCAACGAGCGCTTTGCTCTGGGTCTTACCGCAAAGGACGTTGACCCTATCAGTCTTGACACTCTTACTGCTGAGCAGCTTGCCACTTTCAATATCGGCAAGGACGCTGCTAACCGCTACTATGTCCTCAATCCTTCTGAGGAACTCCTTCTGGATACAGATGCTGTTCAGGGCGAACTCCTCTATTTCAAGGATCTGGACAGCAAAGCCATGAAGCAGTTCAACAGTGACGCAAGGACAGACGAGTACGGCAATCCCCTCTATACACTTGAGGTCAAGGATTCCGTTCTGCTGGCTGATCTGAGCGATTCACAGCTTGCACAGCTTGGCGTTTCCGAAAGCGGTGATGTTATGATATTCAACGGAAAGATCTGCTTCCGCTATTATGTTGCAGAACTTGACGATTATTTCGATACTGAGTCGAGGAAGCTGTCAATTGACCTGCTCAACTGACACCGGCTTCCAATTGCTCACGCCAGTCTTTTTCTGAGGTCCCCGATACCGTTCAGCCTGAGATTTGGTCGGTCTCTGCACCCCTTTTGCTCTGTTTCCCTCCACGGGCAATGGGTGGTTAAGCGGCTGAATGTGCGACGGGACGCAGAAATGGATAATATATTTCATTTAACTGGAGGTTATTATGAGCGAATTTTTCAAAGGCATCGGCAAGATCCCCTATGAGGGCAAGGATTCAGTAAATCCCCTCGCATTCAAGTACTATGACCCTGATGAGGTCATTGCTGGCAAGACTATGAAGGAGCATCTGAAGTTTGCTCTGTCCTGGTGGCACACTATGGGCGGCGACGGCACAGATATGTTCGGCGTAGGTACTGCTGACAAGACATGGGGCGAAAGTGACCCTACAGCAAGAGCTAAGGCTAAGGTAGATGCTGCTTTCGAGATCATGGACAAGCTGTCTATCGGCTATTTCTGCTTCCATGACCGTGACCTGTCTCCTGAGTACGGCAGCCTTGCTGAGACAAACGCAAAGCTTGACGAGGTTACTGATTATATCAAGGCTAAACAGGACGAGACTGGTATAAAGTGCCTCTGGGGTACTGCTAAGTGCTTCGATCACCCCAGATATATGCACGGCGCTGGTACTTCACCCTCAGCCGATGTTTTCGCTTACGCTGCTGCTCAGATCAAGAAGGCTATCGATGCCACTGTTAAGCTGGGCGGTAACGGCTATGTTTTCTGGGGCGGCAGAGAAGGCTATGAGACTCTGCTGAACACTAACATGGGTCTGGAACTTGACAACATGGCAAGACTTATGAGAATGGCTGTTGAGTATGCTCGTTCTATCGGCTATACAGGCGATTTCTACATTGAGCCTAAGCCCAAGGAGCCTACTAAGCACCAGTACGACTTCGATACCGCTACTGTTCTCGGCTTCCTGAGAAAGTACGGTCTGGAGAAGGACTTCAAGATGAATATCGAGGCTAACCACGCTACTCTTGCTCAGCATACTTTCCAGCACGAACTGAGAGTTGCGAGAGATAACGGTTTCTTCGGTTCTATCGACGCTAACCAGGGTGATCCTCTCCTTGGCTGGGATACTGACCAGTTCCCCACAAACGTTTACGACGCTGCACTGTGTATGTACGAAGTACTCAAGGCTGGCGGCTTCACAAACGGCGGTCTGAACTTCGACTCCAAGGCAAGACGTGGTTCATTCACTCCTGAGGATATCTTCCACAGCTATATCGCTGGTATGGATACATTCGCTCTTGGTCTGAGAATTGCTGTCAAGATGATCGAGGACGGCAGGATCGACAAGTTCGTTGAGGACAGATATTCTTCCTGGAATACAGGTATCGGTAAGGATATCATCGACGGCAAGGTCGGCTTTGCTGAACTTGAAAAGTACGCTCTTGAAAAGGGCGAGGTTACAGATTCTCTCAGCAGCGGCAGACAGGAAATGCTGGAGTCTATACTCAATAACATTATGTTCAATCTTTAAAATAACCAGGACTGCCTGCGGTCTGCGGGCAGTCCACAATGAAAAATTCGGGTAATATTGCGGATTTTCGGGTTCCGCAAGGATATGTGTATGGAAAGGGACAAAATAATGAATGAGGCTTACAATAATTCTGCCGTGACGGGGAACAGTTCCGGCAGTCTGCGACTATCACCGCAGTTCAAGACGCTGCTGTTTTCAATACTGTGCATATTCTGGCACTTCGGCAACTTCTTCCTGCTGGCTAAAGATCACAAGGAACTGTTCTATTGCTCAATATTCGCCCTGGCTTCGGTATACGGCGTTAAGGTCTGGGACCAGTGGTATACCAAATGGGGCTACGTGGTGATGAGTATAATCGTACAGCTTATCGGACTTTTCTTCTGCTGGCAGTATTACGCCGGTCATACCGATGAGAAACTGACCCACTGGTTCGGTCTGGTGTATGCAGGTTATATGTTCGTGATACCGGTAGTTACAGCCGGCGCAGCTTTTATACTTGCAGCAGTTTACGAAGTCATCGCAGCTCCTCTGAATTTCATTGCCGGACGTATTGCCCGTGCAAAGCGCATAGCCGCACAGAGACAGGCTGAGGCTGAGGCAGAACCTATCCCCTCAGATGACGGTACAGTTGTTTACTACGGCAGCGCCGAGGGGATCCCCGAACCGCCTGTTGATACCGAAAAGACTCAGATGTTCAATGTATACGACGATGCTGCTGAGTATGAAGAACCTGGCACAACACAGTTTTCAGTACCTATGGTACAGGAAGCCGCTGCTGTTAAAGTCTCCGCCGAGGAGTACGAAGCAGTTGATAACGCACCTGGTTCAGCTATCAACAATATGATAATCGACGTTGAGATCATCGACGATGTTCTCCCGAATATAGTTCCCGAAACCGAAAACACAGAATCCGAAAAAACCGAGGCAGACAGCGATTCAACTGTTGCCTGACCATTTCCAAAAATCCTTTATTCCCGAGAATGCGGGCGTAGAGACAGCGTTCTCTGCGCCCTTTTTTGTAGCCACAATCAGAAGGATCCTGCATATACTATAACGGGTTCTTAGAAAGGAGCAGCTATGAGTGCCTGTGAGTATCAGATATTCTGCAATAAGACAGCTATGGATACGCTGAAAAAAATAGCAGGTTCAAGTGACCCTGATTTGCTGATAAATGTCATCATTCAGCGTGCTTCATTCACCAGAAGCGGCTCCGAATATCTGGATAAGAATACCGCTGAAAGCGCTGCCGCCGCTCTTGCTGTGGTGTATACCCGGTTTTTCGGCTATGACAAAGCCATTATGTACAGCGGCGAAAAACTTGAGCAGCTATGCCAGGCGGCTGGGCGTATAAATAAGAATAACCTGGAAAAACTGGCAGTTACCGGGCAGTATGTCCTTGAACGTATATTGGACAGAAATTCTGCGCTGAATGAGAAGTGGCAGAATGACCCGGTCAACTATCCGCTCTGGAGCGGCTGTCTGCTGAAAATGATTAACGGCTTCGACAGGGCGCTCTGCCTGAAAAACTGCGACCTGCGCCGTGAACCGGCTGTTATGCGGAGAATATACAGCAGCAGCGAGATAAAGTCCGTGGACGACTGGGGTATCCACTTCCGGGACGGCTCAGAGATAAGCTTTCCCGACTGTACCCATGCGCCCTGGTCGATGAAGTGCGTAGCTTACCGTGACAGCAAGGCGCTGCCGCCGTATTTCGACTTCTTCACCACCGGCGGAAGGACACGTTTGCAGTTCGACAAGGGCGGAATATTCGGCAAAAGCATTAATCGCCGTGATTTTCAGCAGATCTGCCAGGCAATAAAACAAGCAGGATTCAGTTCATTTAATTTAAAGTAATCATTTTTACGAAAGGTCGAAACTTTATGTCATATATTATAGGTGTGGACTGCGGTACAAGCGGTACTAAAACAGTCCTCTTTGACGAAAAGGGAAACGTTATCGCTTCCAAAACTATAGAGTACCCAATGTATCAGCCAAAAAACGGCTACGCTGAACAGCTTCCCTCCGACTGGTCAGCCGCTATGATCGGCACTATCAAGGCTGTTATGGCTGCCAGCGGCGTGAAAAAGGAGGACGTTAAGGGCATCGGTATCTCCGGTCAGATGCACGGTCTGGTCATGCTGGACAAGGACAATAACGTTCTGCGCCCCTCAATTATCTGGTGCGATCAGCGTACCGCAGCCGAGGTTGAGGAAATGAACCGCATCGTCGGACGTGAGAAACTGGTTCAGATCACCGCAAACCCCGCTCTCACCGGCTGGACTGCGGCTAAGATACTGTGGGTAAAGAACAATGAGCCGGAGATCTATGAGAAAGTTGCACATATCCTCCTGCCAAAGGACTATCTGCGTTTTATCCTCACTGGCGAGTACGCTACTGAGGTTTCCGACGCATCGGGTATGCAGCTTCTTGACGTTCCCGGCAGAAAGTGGTCGGACGAACTCCTGAGCGCATTTGATATTGACAAGAACTGGCTTGGAAAGGTTTATGAATCCTGCGAAGTTACTGGCACTCTCACAAAGGCTATGGCTGATGAACTGGGACTGTGCGAAGGAACTATCGTAGTCGGCGGCGCTGGCGATAACGCAGCCGCAGCAGTTGGAACTGGCGTTGTTGAGGACGGCAAGGCATTCACAACTATCGGCACTTCCGGCGTAGTTTTTGCCCATACTTCCGGCATATCTATCGACAAGGCAGGCAGAGTACACACCTGCTGTGCGGCAGTTCCCGGCGCTTGGCACGTTATGGGCGTTACCCAGGGCGCAGGACTTTCCCTCAAGTGGTTCAGGGACAATTTCTGCATCACCGAGAAAGAGACTGCTAAACTTATGGGCGTGGACGAGTACTACCTCATGGACAAGGCAGCGGAGAAAGTTCCCGTGGGCGCAAACCGCCTGCTGTACCTGCCTTACCTCATGGGCGAGAGAACTCCTCACCTTGATCCGGACGCAAGAGGCGTATTCTTCGGACTTTCAGCGATCCATACCAGAGCAGATATGCTCCGTGCGGTAATGGAGGGCGTGACCTATTCTCTCCGTGACTGCGTTGAGGTGTTCCGTGAGATGAATGTCAGCGTCAGCGACATGATGGCTTGCGGCGGCGGTGGTTCGTCACCTCTGTGGAGGTCGATGCTGGCTGACCTGTACAATTGCAGCGTAAAGACAGCCGCTTCAAAGGAAGGCCCGGCACTGGGCGTGGCTATTCTGGCAAGCGTTGGTGCGGGACTTTACAGCAGCGTTCAGGAAGCTTGCGGTGCAATCGTCCGCACAGACAAGGTTCAGCAGCCTGATTCGGCAAATACAGCGGAGTATGAGAAGTACTACCAGCTTTACCGTGAGATCTATCCGGCACTGAAGGGCAGCTTTGGCAAGTTAGCTTCACTTTAAGGCAACACCACACAGAGATTGTGGTGCAGATGCGCAGTCAGATTTTTCGGCAGATTGTGCATAAATTTCGCAGGCATACTGACGTATGTCAAGAAATTTGTGTGCAAGATGCCGGAAAATATGCAAGCAGATGTGCCGCAAAGCCGTCAGG
>JAGBJO010000046.1 GCA_017934425.1 Ruminococcus sp. | reverse complement strand
ACTTCTCACGTTGACGCTTGCTTACGCTCGCTCACATAATAGAAACGGTGCTTTTTACGTCGCTCAACCTTGTTTGTACTGGTACAGAGTTCTCCGGGCAAATTGTAAAACAGCAAAAATACAGAATTACTTGAATAGAACTATGTACCAAGGAAAATACGGTTGAGCGACGGCAAAATGCAATGTTCTAAATGGTGAGCGAGCGCAAGCAAGCGACAACGTGGGGGCGGTCAAGCTGGCTCAGCTTGAAAAAGTAAATGCTGTTGCCGTGAAAATGCGAGCCGAAATGCTTGATATTAATTCACAGATGTGGTATAATATAGGAAGCTATGATTTTGAGTAAAGGAGGACTTTCCATGAAATTCCTTGCTATCGACGGAAACAGTATCCTGAACCGTGCATTCTACGGCATCAAGCTGCTTTCCAATAAAAAAGGCGTTTTCACCAACGCAATTTTTGGCTTCATGAACATTTACCTGAAAAACGTTTCTGACGTGAAGCCGGACGCTGCTGCAGTTGCTTTTGACCTGAAAGCGCCTACGTTCCGCCACAAAGCCGCTGCCTACTACAAGGCAAACCGCAAGGGTATGCCCCCGGAACTTGCCCAGCAGCTTCCACTTATAAAGGAACTTCTGGGACTTATGGGCGTTACCGTCCTGGAGTGCGAGGGCTGGGAGGCGGACGATATCCTCGGCACGCTCTCTAAGATGTGTTCGGACGGCGGCGACAAGTGCTTCGTCCTCACCGGCGACCGTGACAGCCTCCAGCTTATCGACGATAATGTTACCGTTCTCCTGGCTACCAACAAGGGCGAGATAAACTACACTCCTGCCCGGTTTACCGAGGATTACGGCTTCGAGCCGATAAAACTCATCGACCTGAAAGCACTTATGGGCGATAGCTCCGACAATATCCCCGGAGTTGCCGGAATCGGTGAAAAGACCGCTTCCAGCCTTATAAAGGAATACGGCACTATCGAGAACCTTTATGAGAATTATCAGGACTCCGCACTGACCAAGGGTGTCAAGGCAAAGCTTGAAAAGGGTGAAGATTCGGCAAAGGAAAGCAAGTGGCTGGCAACTATCGTCCGGGACGTTCCTCTTGAAGTTACCCTCGGTGACTGCAAGCTGAAAGAGCCGGACAGCGCCGGAGTAAGCCGCCTGCTCACCGACCTGGAAATGTACAAGCTTCTGGATAAGCTTGACATCAGCGCATCGGCTGCCACGGCTGAGGAGGAGAAATTCCAGCCAGTAGAGCCGGTCGTGGGTACACTCACGGCTGAGGTCATCGCCGGACTTGACAGCGTAAGCTATCTTTTCGACGGAACGACACTTTCCGTCCGCAAGGGCGACAATATCTGGACTACCACCGAAAATGACGTGATAACGGCGTTTCTGTCCTCTGACTGCGAGAAGATCACCGACGACGCAAAGCCCCACTACCGCTACGCAATGGCGAACGGCACGGCGCTGAACAGGCTGAAAAGCGATGCGTCCATATGCGGTTATCTGCTCAATTCCTCCGCCAGCGATTATTCTACCGAGAAACTCTGTGCGGAGTACGGCGTTCACTACTACAGCGAAAATGGCGAATTTGCGCCGCTTCTCTCCCTTGAGGGACTTGTGGGGAAACTCAGGCGTGAGATAGACAGCGAGGGCATGACCGGACTTCTGGAAAATATCGAAATGCCGCTGACTGAGGTGCTTGCTTCAATGGAACATTATGGCGTGAAGATAACTCAGAAGGGTGTCCGGGAATTTGGCGATTACCTGAAGGATATGATCGAGGAAACTCAGCAGATGATATTCGACGATGCAGGTCATGAGTTCAATATCTCCTCTCCGAAGCAGCTTGGAACAGTCCTTTTCGAGGAACTGAAACTCCCGGCTAAGAAAAAGACCAAAAGCGGCTATTCCACCAATGCGGAGGTTCTGGAGGAACTGCGTGAACAGTCACCTATCGTGGATAATGTGCTTAAATACCGCCAGTACACCAAGCTGAACTCCACATACGTCACCGGACTGCTTGACAAAGTGGCTGAGGACGGCAGGATACATACCTGCTTCCGCCAGACCGAGACTCGCACGGGACGTATCTCCTCCACTGAGCCGAATTTGCAGAATATCCCCGTCCGGACGGAACTTGGCTCGCAGATGAGAAAGTTCTTCACCGCCGAGGAGGGGAAAGTGCTGGTCGATGCGGACTACAGTCAGATCGAACTGCGTGTTATGGCGCACCTTTGCGGCGACAAGAACATGATCGACGCATTTAATTCCGGCGAGGATATCCACACTTCCACAGCAGCGCAGGTATTTGATATGCCTGTGATAATGGTCACTCCCGAAATGCGTAGTGCCGCAAAAGCTGTTAACTTCGGCATAATCTACGGCATCGGCGCATTCTCCCTGTCCAAGGACATCGGCACAAGTGTGGCGCAGGCGAAAAAGTACATCGCTGACTATCTTGCCAAGTACCCCAATGTTAACCAGTTCATGAACAAGACCGTTGAGGACGCTGAAAAGACCGGCGAAGTGGTGACAATGTTCGGCAGAAAGCGCCGTATCCCGGAGCTTTCCTCCTCGAACAAGATGCTTCAGGCTGCCGGTCGGCGCATCGCCATGAATACCCCAGTCCAGGGAACGGCTGCTGACCTTATCAAAATTGCCATGATAAACGTCTACCGCCGTCTGAAAGCTGAGGAACTTCCGGCACAGCTTATACTGCAAGTTCACGATGAACTTATCATCGAGGCGGATACCTCCTGCGCTGACCGCTGCGCCGAGATACTCCGTGAGGAAATGCAGGGCGTTTACGACATGAAAGTGCCGCTTGCAGTCGATGTTCACCAGGGACTTAGCTGGTACGACGCAAAGGGCTGATGTACTGCATTAAATTACTATATTTTACAGAAAATTGATAGCAAAATTGCCGCTCGACTGTTATAATAAACCTAACATAAAGCCGGAGAACCGCATATGTAGCACAGCGGTCCGGTTTTAGAAAAAAACAGGAGGAATGGCTATGCTTAAAGAAAAAGGATTCTACAAAGGTGTAAATTTCGGAGGCTGGCTCTCACAGTGCAGCTACGAGAAAGAGCATCTTGACAGCTTTATCACAGAGAAGGACTTTGCTACCGTTTCAGAGTGGGGACTTGACCATGTTCGTATCCCATTTGACTACAACATCATCGAAAAAGACGGCGAATTCATCGAGGACGGCTTCGGCTATCTGGACAATGCAGTTCAGTGGTGCGAAAAGTACGGTCTGAACCTGGTTCTCGACCTGCACAAGACTGCCGGATTCTCCTTTGATTACTATGCTGAGAATGAAAACGGCTTCTTCGACAGCCCGGAGTATCAGGAGCGCTTCTTCCGCATCTGGGAGGAAATGGCAAAGAGATACGGAAAGTACAGCGACAGAGTTGCTTTCGAGCTTCTCAACGAGGTCACTGACAAGGAGTTCATTGATAGCTGGAACAGCATCATCAGCCGTTGTATTCCCAGAATACGCAAGTTTGCGCCGGATACAATGATACTTGTGGGCAGCTATCACAATAACGCCGCTGACACCGTTCAGTACCTTGACGCTCCCTACGATGACAAGGTCATATACAATATGCACTGCTATGAGCCGCTGAAATTCACCCACCAGGGCGCTTACTGGACTGATGCAATCGACCCGGAAGTTCGCATGAGCTGCGATGACAGCGAGACAAGCGAGGAGTACTTCGAGAACCTGTTCTCAACAGCTATCGAAAAGGCTGACAAGTACGGCACTGACCTGTACTGCGGCGAGTACGGCATCATCGACCGCATCTCTCCGGAGGACACTGTGAAGTGGTACAGCATCATCGCTGAGGTGTGCCGTCGCCATGGTATCGGCAGATGCGCCTGGAACTACAAGGCTATGGACTTTGGCATCAGCGACAGCCGCCTTGATGGTGTAAGAGACAAGCTTATTGCACTTCTTTAAAGATAAAGCATGGTAGTCCGTAGGATCCGTTGGAGGGATAATTTTGGACTATGAGATAAGGCGCATCACAGCCGGCGCTGATGATGCGGTATACAGCCGTTTGTCGCAGCTTGACAAGGAGTGTGTAGGCGCTGAGGGCTGGTCGGAAGGCTCGTTCCGGAGCGAGTGCGAAAAAACGTGCGGTATTGTTCTGGCAGCTTTCTCCGGCGGCGATATTGTCGGGCTTCTTTCGGGGTATTTTGCTTCCGGCGAGGGCGACATCACAAGCGTTGCCGTCAGCCCTGAACACCGCAGAAAGGGTATCGCAGACCGGCTTATGGCTGAGTTTGAGGCACTTCTTCCGGAGGATACTGAGAGCATCTTCCTGGAAGTCCGGCAGTCTAATTCCGGAGCTGCTGCACTTTACGAAAAACACGGCTTCAAGCGGATATCGGTGCGTAAGCGGTTTTACACCGACCCCACCGAGGACGCTATAGTCATGCAGAAATGCCTGACGGACTATACTAATTAAAAAGAGGACTTACCATGCTTATACTTGGAATTGAAAGCTCCTGCGACGAAACAGCCGCAAGCGTTGTTAAAGACCACCGGCAGATACTCTCATCGGTGATCTCCACACAGATCGAGGAGCATAAGAAATATGGCGGAGTTGTGCCGGAAATTGCGTCACGCCGCCACTGCGAAAATATACTCGGAGTTACCCGAAAAGCGCTCAGCGACGCAGGAGTTACCCTTGCGGACATCGACGCTGTTGCGGTAACTTACGCCCCCGGACTTATCGGCGCTCTGCTGGTAGGTGTGAACTTCGCAAAGGCGCTGGCAATGGCTGCCGGAAAGCCTTTAGTGCCGGTTCACCACATCGCCGGACATATCGCCACAAATTACCTGACTCACCCCGGTCTTGAGCCGCCTTACCTCTGCCTTGTGGCAAGCGGCGGTCACAGCCACATCATCGAGGTTCTGGATTATACCCATTTCCATGTGGTCGGACGTACCCGTGACGATGCGGCAGGTGAGTGCTTTGACAAGTGCGCTCGTGCTATGGGATTTCCCTATCCGGGCGGAGTTCACGTTGACAATGCGGCACAGACCGGCGACCCGAAGGCGTTCAGGCTTCCGCACCCGGCTGTTGCAGGAAATGAGTTCGATTTCAGCTTCTCAGGACTGAAAACGGCTGTTATCAATATGCTCCACCACGCCGAGCAGAAGGGCGAAACTATCGACCGCAACGACCTGTCCGCAAGTTTGCAGGCAACTATTTCCCAGATACTCACGGAAAAAACCATGCTTGCAGCGCAGGCGCTGGGTTATAAGAAGATCGCTCTTGCAGGCGGAGTTTCGGCAAATTCAGGCGTTCGCAGCACTCTTGCAGCAGCTTGCGAGAAACGTGGCTACGAATTCTTCATGCCGGAGAAGAAACTCTGCGGCGACAATGGCGCTATGATCGCCTGCCAGGGCAGCTATAACTTCGATGCGGGAATATTCGCTGACGAGTCGCTCAATGCGATAGCGACCCTGTCAATGGACGAGATATAGGAGGTGCGCTATGGCATTAAAAGGCAAGATAAGCTATAATTCGCCGGTGATACTCTCCTTTGTTTTCATCAGCATTGCTGTACTCGCCGTGAGCGCCATAAGCCACGGAAAATTCGCAATGTTCCTGGCACTGAAAAAGACGTTCAGCTGGCAGCTTCTCACTTACATATTCGCCCACGCCGACATTCAGCACCTTACCGGAAATATGATGCTGATGCTTCTGGTCGGGCCAGTAGCGGAGGAGAAGTATGGCAGCAAGAATCTGCTGATAATGACCTTCAGCACCGCAATAATCAGCGGAATACTCAACTGCCTGCTGTTCCATGTGGGAATCATGGGCGCAAGCGGTATCGTGTTCATGCTTATAGTGCTGAGTGCGTTCACCAATATCCAGCAGGGAAAGATACCCCTTACGCTGATACTTGTGGTTATATGCTACCTGGGCAACGAGGTGCTTACCGGAGTACTTTCCACCGACAATATTTCCCAGTTCGGACACATTGCAGGTGGAATCATGGGCATGATCTGGGGCTTTATCTATATGTACGGCGACAAGGAAAAGTCTGCTGAAAGTTAAATAAGAAAAATATATCCTCTCCCTCTTGACAAATGGGAGAGGATATGCTATAATAATTAAGCTGTTAGTTCAGCATATATCGTATTCTAAAGACAGCTGGCAGGCGAAAGCCATTAAGTCCCGCCGAGGAATTGCAAATGATTTTCTATACGTTATCATTGTCCTTTCCTGCGCTGTCAGAAAAGGACTTTTTTGCACGCTCTGAATACGATACAGATTTCATTCGGAGGTGAATACACAATGCCAAGTAATGCAGTTCTCGAAGCTAAGAAGGCTAAGGTTGAGCAGCTCACAGAGATCATCAAGAATTCCGTATCAGGCGTTCTCGTTGATTACAAGGGTATCACCGTTGAGGAGGATACTAAGCTCAGAAAGGAGCTTCGTGAGGCTGGTGTTAACTACTTCGTAGAGAAGAACACTATGCTTCTCCGTGCTTTCCAGGCTTGCGGTATCGAGGGATTCGAGGAGGCTCTGAACGGTACAACAGCTATCGCTGTTTCTAACGACGATCAGACTGCTCCTGCAAGAATTCTCGGTAAGTTCGCTGAGCAGGCTGGCGATGAGAAGTTCAATCTCAAGGCTGGTTATGTTGAGGGCGAGATTTACGATCAGGCTGGCGTTATCGCTCTGTCCAAGATCCCCTCAAAGGATACTCTGCTCGCACAGCTGGTTGGCTCTCTCCAGGGTCCCATGCAGAAGCTCGCAGCTACCCTCCAGGCAGTTGCAGACAAGAAGTCAGAAGAAGCTGCCTGATTTCGATAAAATACGCATACCCGCATGACGGTGTATGTGCAGCTTGATGAATTACGCCGTAATGTACGGCAAATAAATTAAAAGGAGATTATTATCATGGCTTCAGAGAAGATCACAAAATTTGTTGAAGATATCAAGACTCTTTCTGTTCTCGAACTCGCTGAGCTCGTAGACGCTATCCAGGAGGAGTTCGGTGTAACAGCTGCTATCGCTGCTGCTCCTGCTGCTGGCGGTGCTGCTGGCGGCGAGGCTGCTAAGACAGAGTTCGACGTTGTTCTTGCTTCCTTCGGTGACGCTAAGATGGCTGTTATCAAGGTTGCTAAGGAAGTTCTCGGTCTCGGTCTGAAGGAGGCTAAGGAAGTAGTTGAGTCTGCTCCTAAGGCTATCAAGGAAGGCGTTACAGAGGCAGAGGCTAACGAGCTGAAGGAAAAGTTCGAGGCTGCTGGCGCTACAATCGAGATCAAGTAATTTTACTTATTCTGCGATACTTATGGGCTGTCCTTTCGGGGGCAGCCTTTTTGTATATATGGAAATCCCCGGAAACAGTGGTATAATGCCGTTTCCGGGGATAATTCGTATCAGTCGCAGTCAACCCAGAACCTTGCAGCGGAGAAGTTGCCGCTTTTCAGGTCGTCATTGTTTATAGCCCAGAAGTCGGAAACGATGCAGCCTTCATCATCTCTCATCTGGAAAAGGTTCACGTCATCTCTGCGCATTTCCCGTGGATTTACCGTCCAGGGCACGCCCAGAAGCTTGTCGCTCATAATGGGAACAAGGTCATCATCTTCAATATCAAGAAGCTGGCAGATCTCCTCATAATCGTCACTGTCCAGCAGTTCATGGTCGTAATTGTCCTCGCTGTCGAAAGTTATGGCGAATGGTTCACTCAGGCATAGCATAACGCCGTCGAAGTAGGGGTGAGGCGGCTCAACACGGCGGAGCGTGGACATATCGCCGTCCCAGTAGATGACCTTTGCAGCATTAGCGTACTCAGGCTTGTCCACTTCCAGCCTGTAATATGGGTCGCTGCCGTCGCAATCGCTGAAAACGTCATAGCCGAAGTGACTGTTGAAAAAGTACAGCATACCAGTTTTTGGGAGAACATTCTCAACGTCCGCACCGGACTGCGCCAGTTCGCTGAGGTTTATCTGTGCCATAAGCTGCATTGCTGCTTCCGGAAATTCCTCACAATTACCTGCTGACGGCCCTTTGAGCCATATCCGCTTGAAAGCCGATATCACCGGGAACTCTATTTCCGGCGGAAGATCGGGATATCCGCCGACTTTGCTTGCACCTACGGGAATATCGCTTTCCTCGCTGTCGTCAGTGCAAAGGAAAACGATAGCGTTCTTCCAGGTACTTTTCAGCTTTTCGGCAAGGTCTTCTCTGTGGGCTTTGATAAGTCTGTCAACAAGTTCCATAACTTTCACCTCATGTAAATATTTTTTTAATTATACCACATGAATTTGTGAATGTCAACAAAAAGCCATAGTATCCTGAAATCCAGGACACTATGGCTAATTTACTATTTACTTTGCCTCACGCAGCAGCTTTTCAGCGCTTGCCAGCTTAACGCTTGTCACGAATATCTCCAGAGCCTTTGCCAGGTCTTCGATGGAGGGATATGTGGGAGCGATACGGATATTTCTGTCTCTTGGGTCAACGCCGTAGGGGAATGTAGCGCCTGCGCCAGTGAGTGTAACGCCTGCCTCGCTGCACAGCTTAACGATGCGCTTAGCACAGCCGTCTAAAGCATTGAATGATACGAAGTAGCCGCCCTTAGGCTCAGTCCACTCGCCGATACCAAGAGGAGCGATCTCCTTGTTCAGCACATCAAGCACCAGCTTGAACTTGGGAGCGATTATGTGCATATGCTTTTTCATATGCTCGGTCATGTTCTCGAAAGTGCCGAAGAACTTAACATGGCGGAGCTGGTTCATCTTATCGTAGCTGATGATGCTGATTCCCAGGAACTTCTTGAGAGCCTCTACATTTTCCTTGCTTGCGCCCATAACAGCAACGCCAGCGCCGGGGAAAGTGACCTTGGAAGTAGAACCGAAGATGTAAACGATATTCTCGTTGCCCACCTTCTTAGCTTCCTCAAGGATATTGAGTATGCACTTGGGGTTTTCGGTCAGGTGGTGGATGCAGTATGCGTTATCCCAGAAAATGCGGAAATCCTTAGCCTTGGGCTTCAGAGCAGCGAAACGCTTAACAGTCTCGTCGCTGTAGCAGATACCGTCGGGGTTGGAGTACTGAGGAACGCACCAGATACCCTTGATAGCCTCGTCCTCAGAAACCAGCTTCTCGATCATATCCATATCAGGGCCGGTAGCAGTCATGGGAATATTTATCATCTCAACGCCGAAGAACTCAGTTACCTTGAAGTGTCTGTCGTAACCGGGAACAGGGCAGAGGAACTTGACTTTATCCAGCTTGCTCCAGGGAGTGCTGCCGAGAACGCCCTTGTTGAAAGCAGTCTGAATAGCCCAGTACATAGCATTCAGGCTGGAGTTACCGAAGATAATAACTTCGTCTTCGCCGACACCGATCATATCAGAGAAAAGCTTCTTAGCCTCCGGAATACCGTCCAGCAGACCGTAATTTCTGACATCGATGCCATTTTCGCTCATGAAATCGCCGTCGTTAAAAACGTCCAGCATATCCACGCTCAGTTCAAGCTGCTCCTTGCAGGGGTTACCACGGGACATATTAAGACAAAGCCCCTGAGCCTTGAAGTCGTTGTAGCGAGCCAGAGTTTCCTGCTGGAAAGCGGAGAGCTGCTCCTTGTTCATTTCAGATAAAGTCATTTAGGGATCGCACCTTTCAAATAATAATCATCATTAAAAGTATACCATAGCCAAAAAATTTTTTCAAGTGACAAGATAACAAATAATATGGCTTAACTTCGCAAAATTTTAGGACTTTCAGCATATAATACCGGGAATATGTCTATATACAGGGTAATAGTGTACATGAGCGGCGGACAAGGACTGTACTATATGCACAAAAATAACGGTCAACTATTGACAATTGCTTGGAATGTGTGTATAATTGAAGAAAAAGAGAATGGACGGCGTATCTGGAAATAGGCAAAAGTGTGCGCACGTCTGTAGATACGGGATTGGGAAAATACTGATAACGGAGGTTTTCTTTATGAAACACATTTTAAGATCAGCATTTTCTCTCGCAGCGGCTGGGGCAATGGCGATGTCAACAGGCGCATTTAATGTATATGCGGAAGAAATAACTGCTGTGTACGGAGAAGCTGAAATAACCGATGAACTCTATTTTGCGGATGCAGACACCCTCAGTCTGTCCCTGCCTGAGATGCCGGCTATCGAAGCAAATTACAGTGAAGGCACGTATAACTATGGTACAAGCCTTGACGAGAACAATGTGGCAGTTTATGCTGAGTTTATGAAGCTGATAAATCCATCTGTTGAGCCTATCCAGATAGATTTCCCTGAGCCGGTAACGTTTACAGCTTCATCTTACAGACTGACAAGTGACGAGGATCAGCAGGCACTTGCTGATGCAATATTTTCAAACTGCAAGCCGGGCATGGACTGCGCTACTTTCGATATGCCTGAGCTTTTCTGGATCGATCTTTCAAATACCGGTATCAATCCGGATAATGTAACTTATCGCTATAGTTCAAGGACTAAGTCGTATACCTTCACGGTAAGTTCGCTTACTATCAACCCAAGCTACAAGTCGGCGTTTGATTCTATAGATGAGGTTGTCGATTGGAAGGAAAAGCTTTTCGATGCAATTGACGAATTTGAGGTCGAGGGCGATACACGCTATGAGCAGATAAAGAGCATCCATGACCAGATCTCAACGTTTACTTACTATGATACCGATGCACGCTTTGCAAGTTCTGCACTGGGCGCACTTGTTGAGCCGGGCGTAGTCTGCGAGGGCTACTCAAAGGCGTTCAAGCTCATATGTGACAAGCTGAACATTCCCTGTGTGCTGGTTTATGGAAACTACGATGAGTCCACTCAGGTCGCACATATGTGGAATGACGTCCTCATGGACGACGGAAAGTGGTATCCTGTGGACGTTACCTGGGACGACCTGGACGGCGACTCTGGTATTGAGTATAACTATAAGTACTTCCTGACATCTGCAAGCACTTTCTACAAGTCTCATACAGAGTGCGAGGACTATGTGTATACAGTATTTGATTACCCCACACTGTCCGACAATGCATATGACCCGGACTGGGCGGCTGGTCAGACGGTTACAACAACTACTGTGACCACAACTTCCACCACTACCACTGAGACTACCACCACAACTACTACCACCGAAGAAACTACCACATCTACTACTACAACTACCGAAGAACCTACTACCACATCGACCACTACTACAACCACTACCGAAGAACCAACAACAACTTCCACAACAACTACAACAACAACTACCACCACTGAAGAAACTACTACTACATCTACTACCACAACAACAGAGGAAACTACCACCTCAACCACAACACAGTCCACAAGCAGACCTTCAAGGACTACAACTTCTGAGACTTCTACCACAACTACCAGCGAAACTACCACAACTACCGAAACTACTGTAGTTATAGAGTTCCAGACAGGCGACCTCAACAAGGACGGCGAGGTAAACGTGGCTGACCTTATCTGCTGTGCAAATGCACTTCTCGGCAAGGAACGTGCTTTGGCTGACTACGATATCGACGGCGACGGCAGGTTCAATGTCTTTGACATGGTTGAACTGCGTAGGATAATCTCCGAAAAGCACTAAGGCAAAAAAATACTCCGCAGGTACATTCCTGCGGAGTATAATTTTTTAGGCAACACCACAATCTCTGTGCGGTGTTGCCTTTATGTTAAAAAACAGCCTTCTTTATCATTTGCAGTTCTGTCAGGTCAATACAGTGCTGGAAATCGCTTGTGCCCATAGATGCAAGCATCTCATCTACCTCAGCCCAGCATACCTCAGAAACCTCTGACTTCTGGAGCTTCAGATGATCTGTATCAAGGGGCTCACGGCAAAGGTAAACAGCACGCAGTTCATGGTCGTGGATATCGCCGTCATCGTTGTAGAACTTGTGCAGACCGATAAGCTCCAGCTTGCTTCCGTGGATCTTGAGACCCAGTTCCTCGGCAGTCTCACGTACAGCGCTGCTGCGGAATTCCTCGCCCTGTGAAACGTGTCCGGCAGCGGAAACGTCGAAGCAGTCAGGGTTGATGTCCTTCTCATGTGAACGCTTCTGCAAAAGGACGTAAATGCCCATGTCCTTGCGCTTTATTATCCATATATGTACAGCCGGGTGCAGATCGCCGTCACGATGAACAAGGCTTCTTGGCTTAGCCTGTGAAGTCAGGTGTGCCTCGTTGTCAATAAGGTTCAGGAACTCGTCCACGATAATTGCCAGCGAAAGCTTGTTTTCAGCAGCGTACTTTTCCAGCACTTCGGTTATCTCATCAACAGCCTTGTTTTTGATCTCCTCGTTGGAAACGTATACCTTCAGGGAAAGACCATGGTGCTGCTCGATAAAAGCGCCTAATTCCTCTGAAGAACTTATATCAGCATCGCCCAGCGCCTTTGAAAGACTTTCGTATACTTTCTTGTCAGGGAAAAGTCTGTTAAGAAAAATTTCTATGTCGTCCATAAATAAGCCTCCATATCAATTACAATCTTAGTAATTATATACTTGTTTTCGGAAAAAGTCAATCGTTTTCCGGAAAAATTCTAAGAAACCGCAATATACCTTAATTTATAGTACAATTAACCAGGTTTGACTGTGAAAATGCACAAACGTCAGAATGTATTGATGTGCATAACTCCGAAAATTAAAAATGCATTGAAAATCCCTTTTATTTTTGTGAAAATGTGATATAATGATAGTATAGGTATCAGACCGCATACTGCGGGACTGATCCCACCTTTGAAAGGAGAAACTATGAGTACTGCTAAGATATATGAGATCGCAGTTTTTGTTGCAGGTCTTGATGAGGAGTATCAGAGCAATGTTATTACAGGAATAAACGATTTTGCTGTTCACAATAACGTGAATATCTCCTATTTTTCTGCGTTTGGCGGTATGCTTGACAGCAAGAGATTTGATATCGGAGAATACAGCATATATGAACTTGCGAATATGGATAGGTTTGACGGTGCGATCCTTATGACCAATACTATAAATGATATTGAAGTAAAAAAGCGCATCATAGAACGTATAACTGCTTCCGGAGTACCTGCGGTAGTCTTCGACTGTGCAGAGTATCCGCAGCTTTACAATATAAGCATCAATAACGTTGTGGCTATGGAAGAAATGGTTCGCCATGTTATCAAAGTCCACGGTGCTAAGATCATAAACTACATCTCCGGACCTATGACTAACCCGGAAGCAAGAGATCGCTTGCAGGCTTTCCGGATAGTCATGGAGGAGAATGGACTCGACATAAATGAGGACAGGATCTACTACGGCGATTTCCGTTCATTTGACGGCAGAAACGCTATCGAGAAATTCATGCGCTCAGGTATGAAGATGCCTGACGCTTTTATCTGTGCCAACGATGCAATGGCGCTGACGGCAGTAAGCACTCTTGAAAAGCATGGGCTGAAAGTGCCTGATGACGTTATCGTTACCGGATTTGACTATACATACAGCGCCCGTAACTACTGCCCGTCGCTGACTTCTGTAAAGCGTCCCCTTGAGGAAGCTGGCGCACTTGCCTGCAAGACTATTCTGAACGTTATCGAGGGCAGCGAACCTGGCGAACTGGTTCTGGACGCTTCCTGCGTATTCAGCGAAAGCTGCGGCTGCGGAGAGAATACCAACACCTTTTTCGGAGATTACCGCAAGCGAACCCATAACCGTATCGAGCGCACCAACGATAATATCCACAAGCTGAATATCCTTACGGCTACCCTTGCTGATACTGAGACTCTTGAGGAGGCAGTAAATGCTATCGGTGAATTTGCCTCCGAACTGGAGTGCCAGAAGTTTACACTGTGCCTGACTAACGACTGGCAGGATACTTTCAAGATCTACGACCGTCATGGCGTTTTCGGCGTAAGTATGACTGCGCCCCTTATCTGGGATAACGGAAATATTTCAAGCCGTTCACATTTCCCGGCTTCCTATATGAACCCCTCTCCGCTGCAAACAGGCGGAAATATAAGCTACTATATGCCCATACACTTCCGGGAAAGAGTGCTGGGTTACTTCATTATGACAAACAGCGATTTCCCCATAAGCAGTCTGCTCTGCCACACCTTTTCAATGGATCTGAGCAACTCTATCGAGAATATCCGCAAGCTTGCCCATATAAATAAGGCTATGGAAGAACTTAACCGACTCTACGTTATCGACCCGCTCAGTAACCTTTACAACAGAAACGGATTTATTAAAACAGTTGACGATAAATTCAAGATCTGTGTTAAGGAAAAGCGTTCCATTATGCTCACTTTTATTGACATGGACGGACTGAAATATATCAACGACAACTACGGTCATAAGGAGGGCGATTTCGCTATTCAGCGCCTTGCAGGAGTTATCCGGGATTGCAGTCACAATGACAGCGTTTGCGCACGTTTTGGCGGCGATGAGTTTGTTATATTCGACAGCGATATCACCGAAGCCGATGCTGATGACATGAAGCGCCGTTTCGATGCAAATATGGAGAATATCAACCATATCATAAGCAAACCCTATACCCTCTCCGCAAGCCTGGGAAGCATCATATGCACCCCAAGTGAGACAGACACCCTCTACAGCCTTATCACTAAGGCTGATGAGCTGATGTATGAGGTCAAGCGCACTAAGAAGAATTCACGTACAGGGAATGAAGTTAAATAATGTTACCATATGCAGCGGCGAAAAACTCTCCGCTGCATATTTTTAACGCATTTATGAACAGCCGGAAAAATCTGCACATAAAAATACCTGCACTTACTGTGAATTTTCACAAAAAATCTCTTGTAATTTTTTTTAAGCCGTGATATAATAAAAAAGCAAGAAACTGCGCCGGAATTACTCCGGTTAACATATATGTAAGGAGACAGGCATTTTGCCTGAGTAATATTATGGATAATAAAAAAGATTTCCAGGAAGCCGCTGATAATGTCATCTGCGGAAGGAATCCTGTTACCGAAGCGCTGAAGTCAGGCGCTAATATCGACACTATATACATATGCGGAAACGGCGGCAGCCTCGGACTTATCCGCCGCCTTGCCAAGGATAGCGGTATCGTCGTTAAGGACGCTCAGGAGAAAAAACTCTCTCAGCTTGCCGGCGGCGCTTCTCACCAGGGAGTTGTGGCAGTAGGCTCATGTGCTGAGTACGCAAGCCTTGAGGATATACTTGCCGTTTCGCAGAATAAGGGGACTAAGCCCTTTATCATCATCTGCGACGAGATCGAAGATCCTCACAACCTTGGTGCTATCATCAGAACAGCCGAGACTGTCGGCGCTGACGGCGTTATCATTCCTAAAAGACGCAGCGCAAGCCTGAATGCTACGGTGTTCAAGACCTCTGCCGGTGCTGCAAGCTATGTGCCGGTCGCAAGAGTTTCTAACCTTGCCGCCGCTATTGATACCCTGAAAGAAAACGGCGTGTGGATATACGGCACAGACGCTTCCGGAAGTGAGTACACAAAAACCGACCTTACCGGCGGCTGCGGTCTTGTTATCGGTTCTGAGGGATTTGGCATCAGCAGGCTTATCCGTGAAAAATGTGACTTTATGCTGAAACTGCCTATGCTGGGCAGAATAAATTCGCTCAACGCTTCTGTAGCGGCTGGCATCTTCATGTATGAGGTTCTCCGCCAGCGCAGTCTCACAGGAGAGGGGGACGGAAATGCCAGATAATAAAATGAGTCTTGAGGATATCCTCAATGAGTATTCCCCGAAAACCGACGGCGAAACTCCTCATGTTGGCAGGATCGACGCTCAGAAAGCGGTGAACTCCGTCCTGAAAGACCCTACCCATATTGAACCGGAACCGGAAACTCCCAAAAAGCCGGTTTCCCATGAGAAGAATGACCTTTTCGATAACGCAAGCCGCAGTCCTCGTCCTGCCGACCAGGTACAGCCCCTCGACCTTTCACGGAAAAAGGTGGTCATCGCTGATGACGACGGCGTTAAGACTGTATCTGCACCTAAGCGGAAATTCGAGATACCTGCCGATCAGGTAACTGATGAAGCACCGAAGATACGCCGAATGGAGAACTCCACCCGTGCGAAAGAGGCGCAGGAGCGAGCTAAGGAAAAGCGGTCGCTGTTTTCATTCTTCCGGAAAAAATCAGAAAGCGGCTATACCTACGCCAAGGAAACACCCGGCGGCGAGTATATGTATACTCCCCCTGAAATAAAGAAGAAAAAACGCAGCCGCCACGATATCCTCAGCGAGGCAGAAAGCGATGAGGGCAGGCGGAATATGACGGATATCGTTCCTGCACCAAGGGAGCAGGAGGAGTCCACGAAGGCTGCTGAGCCGGAGAAAAAGCCGGTGGAGCAGGTGAAAAAGTCTCCTGAACCGGAAAAAAGTTCACAGGAGCAGACTGCAAAGGTCGATGATGCGGAAAAAACGCCAAAGATCGAGAAAAAGCCGCCTGCTGAACCTGCGAAGAAGTCGCCGGAAGCAGAAAAATCCCCGGAAAAGACGGAAGAAACTCCGGAAAAGCCCGTAACTGAGCCGGAAGTTGATGTTCCTATCCCGGAGGAAAAGCCAGAAACGAAAGAGATCCCCGATGATACGCCGAAAACTGCTCCGCCCAGACGGCGCAGCGGCGCAAGAGGTGAGCGTACCAAGCGCATTGTTGACTTCAACTACTACGGTGATGTTCAGGACGTTGGCAAGGACATCTTTGAACTGAAAGACATTATCACATCAAGGGTAATGATACTCGCTCCTACCGCTTTTATCAGCCTGTATATCACAATATGCAACAGTCTGGGCTTACCGATACTGGATTTCCTCAGCCGTGAGAATACGGTAACTTATCTGGCAGCCCATCTGGTTCTTGGACTTATTGCAGTAGCTTTCTCAATACCAGTCATCACCAAGGGCGTTAAGAACCTTTTCACTCTGAAGCCTGACAGTGACTCAATGACTGCAATTACGGCTATAGTGTGCATTATCGGCTGCATATCGGCATTTTTTAGCCTTGATATGGCGAAAAATGAGACTATACATATTTATATGCCCGTGGGCATCATTGCGCTGTGGTTCAATGCTATCGGCAAGCAGATGATACTTGACAGGGCAGCAAGGAACTTCAAGTTCATTTCCAAGGAATTCGACCGCCATGCTGTTGTCTACGTCAAGGACGAGGAACGTGCAGAACGGCTCACAAGGGGAACTATCGGCGATTTCCCCATACTTGCCACTATGCGTAAGACCGGTTCTATTACCGATTTCCTGCGCTATAGCTACTCCGCCGACATCACCGACAGTTTTTGCCGGAAAGCCGCACCGCTTACTCTTATTATGTCGGTGCTGGTGACGATTTTCATAACCTATTTCAGAATGGGTACTTTGTTAAGCGCAGATGCATTTGCCTTTGGCTGTTCGATTTGCAGCCTTCTGGTTTGTGCGACTTCCTGCGTATCACTCCCGTTCGTTGCGAATCTTCCCCTTGAGAAAGTCTCACGCCAGACTATTGCAAACAAGGGAATTCTCCTGGGATACCAGAGCGTTGACGATCTTTATGACGCTAACTCAATGCTGGTCAGCGCCGATAAACTGTTTCCCCAGTCAAGCCTGAAGATCGGAGGTATCAAGGTCTTCTCAAATACCAAACTTGACGAAGCGCTCCTTGAAGCGGCTTCACTTACATTCCATGCCGGAAGCGTTATGCGAAGCCTGTTTTCAGACGTGGTGATACCCGGCAAGGAGGATATCCTCTATCCCATTGAGAACTTCTCCTGCGAGGAGAATCTGGGTCTGTGCGGCTGGATAAACAACCGCCGTGTGCTTTTCGGCAGCCGTGAGCTTATGGAAAGCCACAACATCGAGGGTCTGCCTACTAAAGCTCAGGAAACAGAGTATGCAGCAGACGGCGAGCCGATGTACCTTTCAGTTTCCGGAAACCTCTCTGCAATGTTTATGGTGCAGATAAGAGGCGAGCGTGAAGTGAAGATATGGGCGCAGAGACTTGCTAAAAAGCGGGTATACCTCATTGTCAAGAGCGTAGACCCGTGTATCACAGAGGAACGTATCTCCCAGCTTCTTGAAATTCCAAAGGAAATGCTGAGAGTTATTCCCAAGCGTCTTTATGAGGATTTCGATACCGAGACACGCAACAGCGAGAGCATCAGCGCTTCAATGGCGTGTACAGGAAAATTCTCGTCAATGGCACAGCTTATACTTGGTATCAAGACTATCCATTCATCAGCGATCGTTGGACTTATCATACAGACCGTGTCCATACTTCTGGGCTTCGTGCTTTGTATGCTTTTGATAATGTCCAAGGCGTTCGAGTCAGACTATGTATTCATGTCAGCGACAGCGGCGGCGATTTACAGCCTTATATTCACTGGCGTTAACTGGCTGGCAGTCAAGATCAGAAAAATATAGAACTCCGTTGAAAGGAGAACGAGATGGCAAACAGAAAAAATCAGGGAAATTCCCGTAATACCGACAACGAAAGCACAATGTACATACCCCCTGAGGCTGCACGTCAGGGACAGCAGTACCAGAGTGCGCCTCAGCCTCAGCAGCCCTATCAGGGGCAGCAGTATCAGAGCGCACCTCAGCAGCCCTATCAGGGACAGCAGTATCAGAGTGCGCCGCAGCAGCCCTACCAGGGACAGCCGTACCAGAGCGCACCTCAGCAGCCATATCAGGGACAGCAGTACCAGAGCGCACCGCAGCAGCCCTACCAGGGACAGCCGTATCAGAGCGCACCGCAGCAGCCCTATCAGGGACAGCAGTACCAGGGCGCACCGCAGCAGCCCTATCAGGGACAGCCGTACCAGGGCGCACCGCAGCAGCCCTACCAGGAACAGCCGTACCAGAGCGCACCCCAGCAGCCCTACCAGGGACAGCCATACCAGAGCGCACCCCAGCAGCCCTACCAGGGACAGCCTTATCAGGGCGTACCCCAGCAGCCTTATCCGGGTCAGCCATATCAGGGTCAGCGGCAGTCTCAGCATGGACAGCAGCAGAAGAAAAAGTCCTCAAAGCCTTCTTCTCCTGCAAAAAGACCAAGGCAGAAGAAAAAGCACAGCGGCGGAATTTTCTCCAGACTTATCGGCAGAATTATTTTCATTCTCCTTACCATACTGGTTGTGATTTTTGCCCTGTACTCCGTTATTGCTCTGGGACTTATCAAGAAAATCAAATATGAGGACGAGGGCGAGCGCTACCGTACAACCGGCGCACTTTCAGCCCCATATGTTACAAGCGTTCTCCTTGTGGGAACTGACGGCAGATCTCTTGATGAACGTGGACGTTCAGACACGATGATCCTTTTCAGCATGAACAGCCACACAAAGGAGATAACTCTTACTTCCTTCATGCGTGACTGCTATGTGAATATTCCCGGATATGGCTGGGACAAGCTGAATGCTTCATATTCCTACGGCGGCGCAGGACTGCTTATGGATACTATCGAGCAGAACTTCCATGTTGCTATCGATGACTATGTTTCCGTGAATTTCATATCCTTTGCGGGAATAGTTGATGCTGTTGGCGGAATTGATATCGACGTATCAGATGCGGAAGCAGGGGAGATAAATACTATCCTCCAGGCTGAAGTCAACGAGATCATGGGCGATGACAAGCTTTCTGATCTGCTCACAAGCGGCGGAAAACTCCACCTGAACGGTAAACAGGCACTTTCCTATGCACGTATCAGATATATTGGCAACGCTGACTTCGAGCGTACTGGTCGCCAGCGTGAGGTCATCACCACTGTTCTCAACAAGATGAAGAAAGGGAACCCCACAACTATCAGCAATATCATGAACGATGTTATGCCTCAGGTGCGTTCAAACATGACCACTGGTCAGATGTATATGCTCTCCCTGAGACTCCCCTTCGTTTTCGGATATGATATCGGTCAGCTTCAGATCCCGGCAGAGGATACCTACTGGGAGGAGTACACCGACAGCGGTTCTTCACTGGGCGTTGATTTCGACCAGAACTACAAAATTATCGACGAAAAAGTTTTCGCAGAGAGATAATACTAACAGGAGCAGGCATTGTACTGCTCCTTTTTTATACATATTGTAGAATAAATACCGGGATATACTTGCGAAATTCATGAAAATGGTTGACAAATATGCCGAAATGTAGTAAAATATATACAGGTATAATTATGAGATTAAGACTCAAAGACAAAGGGCGTGAAATGGTTCAATGAGATCAGTTAAGAATAAGATCAGCGGATATGCTGCCTGCGCTCTGCTGCTTTTTGTGACAGCTTGCTTTGGAGTTGTTTATTTTTGCCTGAGATCATTCGGCACAAGCTATCAGGAGGATATGGATAGGGCTGTGAACCAGTTCGCACTTAGCGTCATTGATCCTGACAGCGCAAGGAACTACAACGTTACACGTATTACTGATGAGGAATACTACACGACCCTTAACAAGCTGAAAAATTTCCAGTCCGGGAACAGCCAGTGCGTTGACCGTATTTCTCTGTACTCCTTCAATAACAGCGGCGGTATCTGCATTTTTGATACCGGCGGCGATAGCATCGGCAATCGCCAGGAATACGATGAATATACTGAATCAGTCATGGCTGAGCTTATCAACTGCCGCAATTCCTGGACTGCTGACGGCGGAAGCGATGTGGTGTGCTATACAAGCGTCCGCACCGTTGATGACCAGCCTGTGGGGTATATCATAGTGCATATGAAAAAGTCTCCACTGGACAGGTTCAACACACCGATAATACTGATGTACGTTGCTATGATGGCGATCTCCCTTATTATGGTAAGGGTATTCTCCGTTCTGATGGAGCGCAATATCTTCAGACCTATCAGGGAACTTACCGATACGTCCCTTAATTTTACAGGCGAAGATGAGGATACCCCAACTGAGGAGACCAACGGCGACGAAATAAGAGGACTCAGAAGCGCTGTGAACAAGATGTTCATGCATATCAACAGCGGCGCTGAAAGCCTGTCCCGTGCCATATTCGATGCTAATCACGATGGAATGACCGGTACTCTCAATAAGCGCTGTTATCATAACATGGTGGAGAATTTCCGCAGCTGCTCGTCAATCTGTGTTGTTTACTTCGACGTTAATAACCTCAAGCTGATGAACGATACCCTTGGACATGAAAGCGGCGACTACGTTATCAAGCGTGCGGCTGAGTATATCAAGGCGCTTATGTCGCCAAAGGACTACTGCTTCCGTATGGGCGGCGATGAGTTCCTTATGGTAATGACCGACTGCACATACCGTGAAATGGATAACGTTATCAGCCGTATCGAGACAGATTCCCCTATAATACTTAACAGAGACTCAGATCCGCTGAAATGCGCTCTTTCATACGGCTGTTCCTACGGAAAGGGCAGCTTCGACTATGACAGCCTTCTTACCGAAGCAGAGGAGGGTATGTATGAGAAAAAGGCAGAGTTGAAAATGCTCCTTCAAATGCCTGAACGCTGATTGGAGTGACACCCTTTGAGTGAAAAGAATAAAAATAATACCGCCGGACGAAGCGGAGGAATGACTATAAGGAAGCAATTCCTCATAGCGGCTGGTATATGGCTTACCGGATTTCTGCTCGTGGTCGCTTCAACCGCCTGGTACTCGGCAGTTATACGCAGCGAATACCAGAGCAAAAGCGAACAGTCCGCTATATATGCCTCCCAGCAGCTTCTGGAAATGGCTGTTGGCAGCGGTGTTTCTATCGCACGAAACATTTACGCAAACCCTAATATGTATACATTCCTTAACAAGGAATATGAATCCACGGCTGAGTACTACGATGACTATTATGCCATGCTGCAAAATAGCCCGACTGCTATAGCTGAATCGAACGCAGTAAAAAAATATACCGTCTACACCGCTAACCCTACTATACTCCCAGGCGGAAATATCGCTCAGCTAAGTTCTGCCGAAAACGCTGAATGGCTCAAGGTCTACAGAAGCCTTGGGCGTGCAATGGTAATGTACTGCAATCCAGCAAACGGCGAAGTCTCACTGATACGCCGCCTTGACCTGGAAGAAATGACTCATGGTGATGCGTACCTGAAGATCGACCTGAACCTTACTCAGCTGAAAGCCTGCATTGACAGCATCGGTTTCGACGGCGATATCTTTATCGTCAGCGGTGCAAGCATCATCTACAGCAGCACTCCCGGTGTGAAAATGGAGGACATCTCCATAACCCACGATTTCTGTGCGCTGACAAAGAACTACTATACCACCGATGTGGAGTTCTATTCCCTTTCTTCCGATACGTCGCTTCTAAGCAGCTTCGTAAGAGTTATACCGCTGTTTGCAGTCGGTTTTGCACTGGGTATCGTACTTATCATATTCCTCTGGAATATCAGCAGCAGTATCAGGAAGCGGAGTTTCCTTGCGGAAAAACTGGCTGAAAATGACGGCACACTTATCTCCCTCCGTGGAAAAAAATACGGCACTGATGAAATAAGCAAGCTTATCGACATTGGTGTATCTCTCAGCGAACGCCTTATCCACCGCAGCGATGAGGTGCAGCGAAGCAGCGAGACACTTATGGAGAAAAGCGGCGACTACAGCGCACTTTTCGGCGTTGCAATGCGTATGGACGCTCAGCTTTATGTGCAGAATAATTTCCCGGAATTGAACGTGAGATATCAGGAGGAGCATACCCTTAAAGATGAACTGGAACTTCTGCGGAAGTTCGTGGCAAGATCAGGGGCGGAGCTTACTCTCCCAAAGGACGTTCCCGATAATAAAGTCCCCGGTATGGCGCTTGCTCTCGCAGCCGAAGCGCTTTGCGGATATGCAGGCAGAAAGAAGATTCATATCCGGGTAGTTAACGGCGTGCTTACCATGAGATACAACTGCTCGAAGCCCATTGCAAAAGCTACTCTCCTGCGCCTGAACGCTATCTTCGAGGACAGCCATATCAGCGAGGAATACGATTTCTCAAAAGGCAGCAGGTTCAACCCGTTCCTGCGGCTGAAATACTGCTGCGGCGACAGTGTCTCACTGAATACCATATCTACTGAATGTACAGATATAATAATCAAACTTATCCTCACATAAACCACGACTATCTCCGGACGGTTATGACATTTACACAGGAGTTACTATGAATACAAAACGTTTTATCTCGCTGACTTTCGCCGTGATTATGGCTTCTGCAATGACTTCCTGCGGCGATGCTTCTAACACTTCTACAACTAATAAAAAGAACGAAACCCAATCCGCTACCTGTGTGTATACCGGTTTTTTCAATGCAAGAAAAAAGGACGCTGTTACAGAGGATAATGCCGTCAAGAAACTGATAGCCGAAAAGATAGGCGCACAGTGCGACGAAACATGGCTTGGTGATGCGGAAAACGATGAGCAGATAGTTAACGAGATGCTGCTTTCCGGAAATTATCCGGACTTCATCGCCTCCAGTTCTGGCTCTTATCAGAAACTCCTTGAAGCCAACGCCCTTGTGCCGATTGACCAGTACTGGGACGAATACCCCAACATAAAGAATATGTACACCGATAGCGAGTGGAACAGAGTCCGTGCCGAGGACGGTCATATCTATATAGTTCCGCTGTTTTCCAAGAACTATATCCGTGATACAGGCACAGACCACGGCGAGGAAGCTTTCTGGGTTCAGGTAAAGGTTCTTGAGTGGGCTGGTTACCCGGATATAGTTACCCTTGAGGACTATTTCAACCTGTTGGAGAGCTATATCGAAGCTAATCCTACCAATGAAAACGGCGAACCATATATCGGCTATGAGATACTTGCCAATGATACCTACTTCTTTAGCCTTGATAATCCGCCCATGTTCCTTGACGGCTACCCAAATGACGGCTGCTGCTACGTGAATGAGGACACTCTCGAAGCCTGCGACTATAACCGTTCACCTACGGCGAAGCGCTGGTTCAATAAGCTGAACGAGGAGTACGCAAAGGGACTCATCGACCCGGAGTGCTTCCTCCTTACCACTGACCAGTACTATGAGAAGATAAAGAGCGGCAGAGTTCTGGGAATGGTTGACCAGCACTGGAACTTCAATAATGCAACGCTTGACCTGCCTCCGGAGTGTACCTATATACCAATTGGCGTAACTATCGACCAGGGTATCAGGGAGCATTACCACTCACAGATAACTATGAACAATTCCAGCGGCGTAAGCGTTACAGTAAGCTGTACCGACCCTGACGGCGCATTCAAGTTCATGAGCGACCTGCTTGAACCTGAGATACTTACCCTCCGTTTCTGGGGAATCGAGGGAAAGGACTACATGGTAGACGACGACGGTATATTCTACCAGACCGAGGAGCAGAGGAAAAACTGGCATGATGCCGAATATGCCAAGGCGAATATATGCCTTTACAATAATCTGCCTTATTATTTCGGCATGGCTCAGGACGGTATCAATGCGTACTGCCCGTCATATCAGCCTAACGAGTTCTACCAGAAACTCAGCGACGACGTGAAGCGCTGTTTCGATGCATACGGCGTAAAAACCTATGTGGAACTTCTCAATGAAGCGCCTGAGAATAAACCTTGGTATCCTATGTGGACATATAACAATACCCTTACCGACAACACCCCAGAGGGGCGTGTCATGAAACAGCTCGATGCCCTCAAACATAAGTACTTGCCGCAGCTTGTAATGACCAGCGACTTTGACAAGACCTGGGAGGAATACAGTGCCGAGTACGACACTATCGACAGCAAAGTATACTTCGACGCTCTCACCGCCGAAGTCCGCCGCCGTTGCGAGTATTGACCTTGGTTTTCTCTTACGGGGCGCTCATTGGGGGAAACCCTTTTGAAAAAGGGTTATCCCCCAAACCCCCTTCCTAAAACTTCTAAATTAAAAAATTCCCCCTGATATGGCGGACGAAAGACTACAGGCTCTTGCGAGTGTAAGTTCGCCATATCAGGGGGAATTTTTAAGCTAAAAGTCTTTGGAAAGAGGGTCTGGGAGGAGAACCTTTCTTCAGAAAGGTTTCCTCCCAGTAAACGCCCCATAAGACAAGACCAAGGTTAACCGAAGAAGTGGAGGAGGGCGGTTTCGAGGGCGGGGGTGCAGTCCTTGGAGTAGACCTGAACCTGGTCGGAAGTGGGGGGAGTAAGACCGTGGTCGTTAAGGAGCAGGGGAGCTTGTGCGATAGCTGTACCCTTGTTGTCCTGGGCGGTGAGGGTGATAGTATAGCGAATGCAGTCCAGTTCCTTGTCATAGGCAGCGGGAGAAAGGCTGACGTTTGTGAAAGTGTAACCGGCATCACGGAACGCCTTGCTGCCGTCCAGAACGCTGTCACGGTACTGCATAGCAAAGCGGTTTGAGTAAAGAGTGGAGTCGCTGCGCTTCATGATAAGCCGCTCGATAACGCCGCTGGGGATAAGGTCGTGGTAATTAACGTAAGAGATAGTGTTGATGAACTGGTTATCCTCGTTGTCGGTGATAGCAGCGTCAAGTGACTTGTAAAGTCCGTCAACGCCCTTGATGAACGAGATATCAAACGTAGTGCCGTCATCGTAGAAAATATGCACAAAGCTGCAAATTGAGTTGCCACGAATATTTTCGTCATAGAAGGAATGAGTCTTTATCTTGGTGACTTTTTTGCTGCCAAGTTCAGCCTGATAGCTTTCTTTCAGCAGCTCGATATCCTTTTCACGGGAAGAATTGATAATTTGAAGCTGGTTAAGACTTTCCACCTGACCGACGGAGATGCTGTCAACGTAGGATTCAAAGTCCTGGTTGGCTATCATTTTGCCGATCTTGCGAACCTCGATAGACTGGAATATAGTCTCAAAGCTGACGCAGCCCTGACGCTTGGTTATCTGGTTGTAGCTAAGGAACGAGATACCGCCCAGCACGCCGATGAGGAGTACTGCGAGGATTATCTGTTTCAGTGACATTTTTTTAAGCTTGCGGTTGACTTTTTTCAAAGCCACGTCCTCAGCAGGGGGAGTAGTTTTTAGCTGGGGAATCTGTTCGTAAAGCAGGCGGCAGCTTTCGCAGGTCTTGATATGTTCCTCGATAGCAGACTTGCTCTCGTCGCTGCAAAGTCCCTCGCTGCATAGAGGTATAAGGTCTTTTATCATATCGCAGTTCATAAATTTTCCTCCTTTGTAAGCTGTATGAGTTTTTCTTTGGCACGGAAAAACGTGACTCTTGCCCAGTTTCCGGACTTGCCGAAAATCTTACCGATATCGTCGAATTTCAGTTCTGCGAACACTCTTAGGGAGAAAACCTCACGGTAAGGCTCGTCCAGGGAGTGCAGATGTTTGTGGATACGCATGGCGGTATCGTTGTCAGAAAGCTGTTGTTCGATATTATCCGGGTGGGGAACAGCCGATTCCTCCACGGGGAGATTATTATTATCCGCCCGCTTCATAGCGTTGAGGCAGAGGTTTTTTGCAATAGCGCACAGCCAGCTTTTTACAGAGCAGTCGCCACGGAAAGTGTCATAGCTTGTGACAGCTTTGAGCATCGTGTCCTGTAGGATATCCTGCGCCATAGCCTGATTCCGGCAAATACTGAGGGCATAGGCATAAACGTCCCCTGCGTATTCCCGATATATCTGGTCAAGTTCATTTTTCACGTTTTCACCGCCTTTCTTTCAGCTTCATACATTAGACAACTGAGGGAGCAGTTTTGTTACAGAGATACAGGAAATTATTTGGAAAAATAAAAAAAACCATAGCGCCCGGAAACTCAGAGCGCTATGGCATTTATTGTATGGTAAGTATATCTTACTTGATAACACGAACACGGATAACGCCGTCAACAGCGTTGATCTTGCCCTCAACGGAAGCAGGAACTTCGCCTGTTACGTCGAGCATAGTGTAAGCGAAATCGCCTCTGCTTGCGTTAGCCATATTCTCGATGTTGATACCCTCATTGCCTACAGCAGTAGTGATAGAAGCGATAGTTGTAGGAACGTTCTTGTGGATAACGCAGATCTTAGTACCAACAGCGTTCATGGACAGGTTGGGGTAGTTAACGCTGTTTCTGATATTACCGTTCTCCAGGTAGTCGATGAGTTCCTCAGCAGCCATAACAGCGCAGTTGTCCTCACTCTCAGGAGTAGAAGCGCCCAGGTGGGGCAGAACGATAACGTTCTCAGCGCCGAGAACGATGTCATCAGCGAAGTCAGTAACGTACTTAGCAACCTTGCCGTCAGCGATAGCCTTTACAACAGCCTCAGAGTTGATAAGCTCACCACGAGCCAGGTTGATAAGACGAACGCCGTCCTTCATCATAGCGATCTGCTCAGCGTCGATAGTATTAGCAGTCTCCTTTGTGTAAGGCATATGGATAGTGATGTAATCGCTTTCCTTGTAGATATCGTTGATATCAGTAACGACCTTTACAGAAGGCTCCAGGTGGAGAGCAGCGCCAACGGAGAGGTAGGGGTCATAGCCGATAACCTTCATGCCCAGTGACTCAGCAGCGTTAGCGATCTTACCGCCGATAGCGCCCAGACCGATGATACCGAGAGTCTTGCCAGCAATCTCAGGGCCAGCGAACTTGCTCTTGCCGGACTCAACAGTCTTAGGAGCGTCCTCAGTACCCTTCAGGGAAGCAGACCACTGAGCAGCCTCAACGATCTTTCTGGAAGCCAGCAGCAGAGCGCAGATAGCAAGCTCCTTAACAGCGTTGGAGTTAGCACCGGGAGTATTGAATACGCAGATACCCTCCTGAGCGCAGCGGTCAACAGGGATATTGTTAACGCCAGCGCCAGCTCTTGCAATAGCGATGAGCTTGTCACCGAAAGTCATATCGTGCATCTTAGCGGAACGAACCATGATAGCATCAGGGTTCTTAGGCTCGTCAGCAACATTGTACTTGCTCTTATCGAAAACGTCAGTACCAACAGATGAGATCTTGTTAAGTGTCTGGATATTGAACATTGTTATTACCTCATTTCGTAAATACTTTTAATTGGTGGTTATATCAAATCAGGAATTTTCTTCCTCGAACTTCTTCATGAATGCAACCAGCTTCTCAACGCCCTCGATAGGCATAGCGTTGTAGATAGAAGCACGCATACCGCCAACAGTTCTGTGACCCTTCAGGTTCTCGAAGCCAGCAGCCTTGGACTCAGCGATGAACTTCTTATCCAGCTCGTCGTTGCCGGTGATGAAAGGAACGTTCATAAGGCTTCTGTCCTCAGGAACAACAGTACCCTTGAACATCTTGCTGCTGTCGAGGAAGTCGTACAGGATCTTAGCCTTCTTCTCGTTGTGAGCCTTCATAGCCTCAAGTCCGCCCATCTTCTTGATCCACTTGAATACCTTGCCGCAAACGTAGATACCGTAGCAGGGAGGAGTATTGTACAGAGACTCGTTATCAGCCTGGATCTTCCAGTTCATCATAGTAGGAGTGCAGGAGAGAGCAGGACCGTCAGCGATAAGATCCTCACGAACGATGATGATCTGAACACCGGAAGGACCAACGTTCTTCTGAACACCGCCGTAGATAACGCCGTACTTTGATACGTCAACAGGCTCAGAGAGGAAGCAGGAGCTTACGTCAGCAACCAGCTCGTGACCCTTAGTGTTGGGGAGCTGCCAGAACTTTGTACCGTAGATAGTGTTGTTCTCGCAGATATAAACGTAGTCAACGTCCTCAGGGATATCGAGGTTAGAGCAGTCAGGGATATATGAGAAGACCTTGTCAGCAGAAGAAGCAACTCTCACTACTTCGCCGTACTTCTCAGCTTCCTGTGCAGCCTTCTTAGCCCACTGACCAGTGATGATATAAGCAGCCTTGCCCTTCTTCATCAGGTTCATAGGAACGCCTGCGAAAATGAGAGAAGCACCGCCCTGAGCGAAGATAACCTTGTAGTTATCAGGAATATTCATCAGGTCACGAAGATCCTGCTCAGCTTCCTTGATAATGTTGTCATAAACCTTGGAACGGTGTGACATTTCCATAACGGACATACCGCTGCCCTTGTAATCCATCATTTCCTCTGCGCACTCCTTGAGTACCTCCTCAGGGAGAACTGCAGGGCCGGCACTGAAGTTATAAACTCTGCTCATTGTAAAAACCTCCATGTTATATATAATAATTGAATGCAGTGTTTGCCATACACTAATAATTATACTCTCTTTGCCGAAATAAGTCAATATTATTCCGGAATTTTTTTGTTAAAGGGCATAAAAAAGTTTCAGGTGGTTAACAATTAAGGCGTATTATATATGGCAAAATGGCAGGTGATCCGGAGAATAAAAAAACGCAGGTGCATTTTGCTGAAAGTAGTAGACAAAACATAAAATATATGTTATAATATAACTATAAAAGATATAAGGAGGATAGATATATGAAAATGACCTTTATCGGAGCGACACACGAAGTTACGGGAAGCTGTACCTATATTGAAGCCTGCGGAAAGCGATTCCTTGTGGACTTTGGAATGGAGCAGGGCGAGGACATTTATGAGAATGCTCAGGTGCCGACAGCGCCGGGAAATATTGATTTTGTGCTGCTGACCCATGCTCATATCGACCATTCAGGAATGTTGCCGTTGCTGTATGCGGGGGGATTCTCCGGCGAGATACACGCAACCACCGCTACTGCTAACCTGTGCAGCGTTATGCTTCGTGACAGCGCCCATATCCAGGAATTTGAAGCAGCATGGCGCAGCAAGAAGGCTAAGCGCCGTGGCGAGGAGATCTATGAACCGCTTTATACCATGAACGATGCTCTTGGTGCGATAGAGTTGTTCGTGCCGCACCCCTATGACCGTACTTTTGAGATTTGCAAAGGAATTGCCGTTACATTTCGTGACGCAGGTCATTTGCTTGGCTCGTCAAGTATCGTTCTGAACCTGACCGAGGACGGCGAGACACGAACTATCTGCTTCTCCGGCGATATCGGAAACATCAACCAGCCTCTTATCCGTGACCCTCAGCATATTGATTTTGCGGATTATGTGGTTATGGAGTCCACCTACGGAAACCGTGTCCACCACCGTCCCACCGACTACGTCACCGCCCTCACCGGAGTTCTCCAGACTACGTTTGACAGGGGAGGAAGCGTTATAATTCCCTCATTTGCGGTTGGCAGAACCCAGGAAATGCTCTATTTTCTGCGCCAGATCAAGACCGATAACCTTGTGAAGGGTCACGACGGATTCCCGGTTTACGTGGATAGCCCACTGGCGAATGAGGCTACGGATATTTTCATCAATAACCGTGAAAGCTGTTACGACGAGGAGGCGCTGTCATACGTCCGCAATGGAATCAATCCTATCACGTTCCCTGACCTGATAAGGACGGTAAGCAGCGATGATTCACGGGCTATCAATAGCGATGCACGCCCGAAAGTTATCATCTCCGCCAGCGGAATGTGTGAAGCTGGACGCATCAAGCATCATCTGAAGCACAACATCTGGAAGCCGGAGAATACCATACTTTTCGTGGGATACCAGGCGACTAATACCCTTGGACGTTCGCTGGTTGACGGGGCGCACAGGATAAAGCTGTTCGGTGAAAGCTACAATGTTGGTGCTGAGATAAAGCAGCTTCCTGGTGTCAGCGGTCACGCCGATGTTCATGGACTGCTTGACTGGGCGACGGCAATTGCGGGAGTGAAGAAGTTCTTCATCAATCACGGCGAAAGCCAGTCCGCAGAAGCTTTTGGAAAGACTCTCCGTGAGGAACTGGGCGCTGATGTGTACGTTCCCTACAGCGGTGCAGAATTCGACCTCATATCCGGGGAAGTTACCATTGATGCGAAGCCGCTTCTTATACCTAAGAAGGAGAACGCCGGTGCGAACAACAATATTTACTATAAGGAACTTTTGTCTGCAACCGAGCGACTGTCCGCACTTATCAAGGACTCCCAGGGCAGGGCAAATGCAGATATGCGTAAGCTGGCTGACAAGATCAATAAGCTTTGCGACAAGTGGGAACTTTAAAATAACAGAAAAGGGCATTGCTTCAAGCGATGCCCTTAAATTTTGCCATAAAAACAGAAAACCCCTGCAAAAGCAGGGGCTTCTTCGTATGAGCATAAAACGTTAAACGTTATAATTATTCGTTGATCTTTGTAACAACGCCTGAACCTACTGTTCTACCACCCTCACGGATAGCGAAACGGAGACCTTCCTCGATAGCGATAGGAGTGATAAGCTCAACATCCATAGCTACGTTATCACCAGGCATACACATCTCCTTGTCAGCAGGGAGAGTTACAACACCAGTAACGTCTGTTGTTCTGAAATAGAACTGAGGTCTGTAGTTGTTGAAGAAAGGTGTGTGACGGCCGCCCTCTTCCTTCTTCAGAACGTAAACCTGACCAGAAAACTTAGTGTGGGGGTGGATTGAGCCGGGCTTGCAGAGAACCTGACCACGCTCAACCTGATCTCTTGTGATACCACGGAGCAGAGCACCTACGTTATCACCAGCCTCACAGAAGTCAAGAGTCTTTCTGAACATCTCAAGACCTGTAACAACTGTGTTCAGCTTCTCGTCGGACAGACCAACGATCTCAACAGGCTCGTTTACGTTCAGCTTTCCTCTCTCAACTCTACCTGTAACAACAGTACCACGACCAGAGATAGTCATAGTATCCTCGATAGGCATCAGGAAGGGCTTAGCGTCGTCTCTCTCAGGGCTGGGGATGTACTCGTCAACAGCGTCCATGAGCTCAATGATAGGAGCGTAAGCAGGATCGCTGAGATCGTCGGGAGCTTCCAGAGCCTTCAGAGCAGAACCCTTGATGATAGGAGTATCGTCGCCAGGGAAGTCATAGCTTGAGAGCAGGTCACGGATATCCATCTCAACCAGCTCGAGCAGCTCTTCGTCGTCAACCTGGTCAGCCTTGTTCATGAATACAACGATTGCAGGAACGCCAACCTGACGAGCGAGCAGGATGTGCTCTCTTGTCTGAGCCATAGGACCATCAGAAGCAGCAACAACGAGGATAGCGCCATCCATCTGAGCAGCACCAGTGATCATGTTCTTAACGTAGTCAGCGTGACCAGGGCAGTCAACGTGAGCGTAGTGACGCTTGTCTGTCTCGTACTCAACGTGAGCTGTGTTGATTGTGATACCACGCTCTCTCTCCTCAGGAGCCTTATCGATCATGTCGTAAGCCTCATACTTAGCCTGACCCTTCAGAGCGAGAGTCTTTGTGATAGCAGCTGTGAGGGTTGTCTTACCATGGTCAACGTGTCCGATTGTACCAATGTTTACATGGGGTTTAGTTCTTTCAAATTTAGCCTTAGCCATTGGGAATTTCCTCCTTTAAATATAAGATACAGAAATCTGTATATTTATTATATCAGATTTATTTGATAAATTCAAGTGTTTTGGAGAAAAAAGTTCCCCAAAACACAGAAATTTTTTATTATCCGCCTTAGAAATGGCGGAAAACCGTTACAGATCAGTTCTTGGCACGGTTAGCCATGATCTTCTCAGCAATGCTCTTAGGAACTTCCTCATAGCTGTGAGGCTCCATTGTGTACTGACCACGACCCTGAGTATTTGAACGCAGATCGCTGGTGTAACCGAACATTTCTGACAGAGGTACAAGAGCGTCTACCTGGATAGAACCAGATCTTGTCTCCTGACCCTGGATCTGACCTCTTCTTGAGCTGAGGTCACCGATAACTGTACCGAGGTAATCGTCAGGAACGATAACAGCAACCTTCATTACAGGCTCCATAAGGATAGGCTGTGCCTGCTTGAGAGCTTCCTTGAAAGCGATCGAACCTGCGATCTTGAATGCCATTTCAGAGGAGTCAACTTCGTGGTAAGAACCGTCGTACAGCTCAACCTTAACGTCAACAACTTCGTAGCCAGCCAGGATACCGGACTTCATAGCGCCCTGGATACCTGCGTCAACAGCAGGGATATACTCCTTGGGGATAGAACCGCCGACAACGGCATTGGTGAACTCATAGCCCTTACCGGACTCGTTAGGAGATACGCGGATCTTAACGTGACCGTACTGACCGGAACCACCGGACTGCTTCTTGTACTTGTAGTCGATGTCTGCGTTGCCCTTGATAGTTT
>JAGBJO010000045.1 GCA_017934425.1 Ruminococcus sp. | reverse complement strand
CGCATCAAGCTTAAGCTTGATGGTATGTCTCCTGTTGAATACAGGCTCAACGCTGCATAACAAAAGCGACCAAGATTTCTCTTAGTCGCTTTGCATAAGTTTTCTTTGAAAAGTTTGTCTAACTTTTTGGGGGCAGTTCACTTGGGGGATAACCCTTTTTCAAAAGGGTTTCCCCCAATAAAAGCGCCCGCAGACCATAAGAAACCTTAGTGTCCGGCAGACAGGCGGCGGTAGGTGCTTGGGGGAACTCCCATAACATCGGCGAACGCCTTGGAGAATTTGCTGCCGTTATCGTAGCCGAGTTCGCCGGCGATATCGAGTATAGTCCGATCGGTGGCGACGAGGAGTTTTGCGGCTTTTTCCATTTTTCGGGTTCTGGCGTAGGTATAAACAGGCATACCGAAAACAGTCCGGAAACTCATTTTCAGCCGGGTAGGAGAAACGCCGAGGCGCTGGGAGAGTTCCTCTATTGTTATGCGAACGCCTAAGTCCTCCTCGATACATTTAGCGGTTTCTCTTGCTACTTCCAGTTGTGAAGATGTACAGCTTCGTGGCTCGTCGCTGCCGCTTACGTCAAGTTCATTTATCACCAGCATAAGCTCCAGTATTTTCAGGCGTATGCAGCCCTCATGGTTACCGGAGGGCGGTTTCAGCAAGTCACCGAAAATACGCCGCAGACGGTCGCTGCACCTTACTATCACACAAGGCTCGGCAAGCTGGTCATATATTTCTGCCGGGCTGACATCGATACCATCCAGCAAGCAGGAAAGTGTATCTGGCGCTTGTTCAAGGTCAATGAGGACGGACGCACCGCTGAACCTGCCGCCGGGAAAGTTTGCAGACGTGACAGGTGAAGTTATCAGTGCAAGTTCATTTTCGCTTATGCAGTAGAATCTGCCACGGGTCTTCATCTCAGCCCGTCCCTCGGCGCAGTAGCAGCACCGCAGCAGTCTGCCTTTTTTGCTGTCTGGTATACCGCAGGATTTTGCTGTAACGTCAGCCGTTGTAAGAGTCACGCCCTGAAAAGGTTCATACTGTGCAAGGCTTGCTGAACCTCCTTCCAGCGCAATACTACTGGCTTTCGCCGCCATTTCCCTATGGTCACAGCAGTCATTTCTCACAGACATCTGCCTGATCCCCCTCCGTTAAATTTGTTATAGTAATCTAACTAATTATACTATAAAACAGAGGTTCGCTGTTGATTTGTTATATCAGGCTAACTATATTAGTTCTATAAAACTTCAATTCACCGCAGTATTATACCAGTATCAAATAAATAAATGTTTTTCTACTTGAAATCTGTCGGAAATTGTTATATAATATAAAAGTATAGTTTTGAAAAAATGCAGGAGGTCAATGTTTATGTCTGTGAAAATTGGTTTTGATAACGACAAGTATCTGAAAATGCAGTCGGAGCATATCCGCCAGAGGATAGCTCAGTTCGGCGATAAGCTGTACCTTGAGTTCGGCGGCAAGCTGTTCGACGACTACCACGCTTCAAGAGTTCTTCCCGGCTTTAAGCCCGACAGTAAACTCCAGATGCTTCTCCAGCTTAAAGATGAAGCAGAAATTGTTATCGTAATTAACTCTGATGATATCGAGAAAAACAAAGTAAGAGGCGATCTCGGCATTACTTACGATGTGGATGTTATCCGCCTTTTCAACGTATTTACCAAGATCGGTCTTTATGTCAGCAGCGTTGTTCTTACAAGATACGACAACCAGCCCACTGCTGACGCTTTCCAGGAGCGCCTTGAGTCATTGGGTATCAGAGTTTACCACCACTACAGCATAAAGGGCTATCCCTCAAACCTCCAGCATATCATCAGCGACGCAGGCTATGGCAAGAATGATTACATCGAGACTTCCCGCCGCCTTGTAGTCATCACTGCACCTGGTCCCGGAAGCGGAAAAATGGCTACCTGCCTGTCTCAGCTCTACCACGAGCATAAGCGTGGCATCAACGCAGGATACGCTAAGTTCGAGACATTCCCCATATGGAACCTGGCTCTGCGCCACCCTGTAAATATCGCTTATGAGGCTGCTACTGCTGATCTGAATGACGTAAATATGATCGACCCTTTCCACCTTGAAGCTTATGGCAAAACTACTGTAAACTACAACCGTGACGTTGAGATCTTCCCCGTCCTGAATGCTATGTTCGAGAAGATCCTCGGCGAGTCACCTTACAAGTCACCTACAGATATGGGCGTAAATATGGCTGGAAACTGTATTGTTGACGATGAGGCTGTCTGTGAAGCAGCAAGAGCTGAGGTCGTGCGCCGTTATTATACCGCCCTCTGCGACAGACGTAAGGGACTTATCTCTGAGGACGAGGTTATGAAACTGGAACTCCTCATGAAACAGGCTAACGTTACTACTGATGACAGAAAGGTAGTTGCTGCCGCTCTGAAACGTGAGGAGGAGACCGGCGCTCCTGCTGCTGCTATGGAGCTTCCCGACGGAACTATCCTCACTGGCAGAACTTCCGACCTGCTGGGCGCTGTTTCTGCGCTCCTGCTCAATGCCCTGAAACACTTCGCCGGCATCGACGATAAGGTTCTTCTTATGTCTCCCCACGTTATCGAGCCTATCATGAACCTTAAAGTTCAGCACCTCGGCAATAATAACCCTCGTATACATACCGACGAAACCCTCCTTGCACTCTCGATCTGCGCTAATACCGATGAGAATGCTAAGAAGGCTATGGATCAGATATCAAGTCTCCGTGGCTGCGAAGTCCACTCAACTGTTATCCTTTCATCTGTTGACGAGCGCATCTTCAAGCGCCTCGGCATCAACCTCACCTGCGAGCCTAAGTACAGCAACTAAGGTTTCTTATGGTCTGTGGGCGCTTTTATTGGGGGAAACCCTTTTGAAAAAGGGTTATCCCCCAAGCCCCCTTCCTAAAACTTCTAAATTAAAAAATTCCCCCTGATATGGCGGACGAAAGACTACTGGCTCTTGCGAGTGTAGGTTCGCCATATCAGGGGGAATTT
>JAGBJO010000044.1 GCA_017934425.1 Ruminococcus sp. | reverse complement strand
GGCACATCTGCTTGCATATTTTCCGGCATCTTGCACACAAATTTCTTGACATACGTCAGTATGCCTGCGAAATTTATGCACAATCTGCCGAAAAATCTGACTGCGCATCTGCACCACAATCTCTGTGCGGTGTTGCCTTAAAAATATTTTTGCTGATTTCAATTCATCGCCGCAAGGCGATACCACAATTACGCATTAAGCATTACGAATTACGCATTATATAATTGCCGTATTCATGTGAATTGCGAATTGCTATAAAAGGAAGGTTTAGGTATTATGGAACTTAAAAAGGTTGGTAATGTTGAATTCGTTCCCGGCGGTGTATGTGCTGCTAAGGGATTCAGAGCAAACGGCGTACAGTGCGGTCTTACCCACGCTGGCGCTTCCGTTACTTCTAAGAAAAATGACCTTGCTATGATCGTGGCTGATAAGGAGTGCAGCGCTGCGGCTGTCTATACCACAAACAAGGTCAAGGGCGCTCCTATCCTGGTAACTAAGGAGCATATCAAAAACGGCAAGGCAAGAGCCGTTATCGTAAACTCCGTTAACGCCAATACCTGCAACCCTGATGGCGTTGAAAAAGCTGAGGCTATGTGCAAACTGGCTGCCGACGTTCTCGGTATCGCTCCGGAGGACGTTATCGTAGCTTCTACAGGTGTTATCGGTCAGGTTCTCCCTATCGAGCCTATCGCAAATGGCGTTAAGCCCCTGGCTGAGGGTCTTACCTACGACGGCAACCCCAGAGCTGTTGAGGCTATCATGACTACTGATACTATGCCCAAGGAAGTGGCTGTAAAGTTCACTCTCGGCGGCAAGACCTGCACAATGGGCGGTATGCTCAAGGGCAGCGGTATGATACACCCCAATATGGCTACTACCCTCACTTTCATCACCACTGACGCTGGTATTTCCCCGGAACTTCTCCAGAGAGCCCTCAGCGACGTGGTAAAGATAACCCTCAACCGTGTAAGCGTTGACGGCGATACCTCTACAAATGATATGGTATGCGTTTTGGCTTCCGGAATGGCTGAGAACAAGACTGTTTCTGCTGAGGACGGCGACTTCGAGGCTTTCGAGAACGCTCTGTACAACGTTATGCTGAACCTTGCAAGAATGATGGCAAGAGACGGCGAGGGCGCTACAAAGCTTATTGAGTGCGCTGTTTCCGGCGCTGATACCGAAAAGACTGCTGAGATCGTCGGCAAGAGCGTTATCACTTCCTCACTGTTTAAGACCATGATCTTCGGCGAGGACGCTAATGCAGGACGTATCTACTGCGCTATCGGTTACGCTCAGGCTGATTTCGATATGGCAAACGTTGATATAGATATCGCTTCCAAGGCTGGCAGGATCGCAGTAGGACGCAAGGGCTGCCTGGTCGAGTTTGACGAGGACGAGGCTAAGAAGATTCTCTCCGAGGAAGTCATCGAGGTCATCATCGACCTGGGCTTCGGCAGTGCATCTGCTGTTACATGGGGCTGTGACCTCACTTACGATTACGTTAAGATAAACGGCGACTACCGTTCATAAGCAATGCTTGACCGATTCACAATATGGAAACGCTTCATCAGCCCGGAGGAACGTATCCTCTGGTGCGGCAGAGAGGCGATATTCTTCGGAATGGGAAGTGTGCCGGTGCTGCTTCCGGTCATGATTGTGCTGGTGCTTTACAAGTCTATCACCTACAATGCATTTATGACCCACGAGGAGGAAATGCGTGTTCTGGAAATTCTGTCGGTGCTGATACTGGGAGGACATTTTCTCCTGTGGCTTGCGCTTTTCCGCAAAAATGAGCGCTACTGCATCACCGACAGGCGTGTGGCAGTAAAGCAGGGAAGGAAGTACTGCGATATCCCCTTTGAGGATATTGAAAGCATCGGTCATGGTTCACGTTTCCGGACGATGATAGACGATATCCGTGAAAATGACAAAAGCATCAGGGAGTCTTTCGCTAAGCTGAGTAATGACCCGAAAATGCAGGGACTTGAGCTGCCTGAACTTTCACCCATAAAGCTGCCGGAACTCTCCCAGGACGTAAGCGGCGAGCCTGTCAAAATAACCGGCAAAAGCGGATTCACCGTATACATAAACGTATCCCGCCCGAAAAAGGTGATGCGGATACTTGAAAATGCCGTCAGCGGCAGATAAAGGAGTAATTAAGCAAATGGAAAATATGATCTCAAACAGCGATAAATCGCAGATACTCATTGACGCTCTGCCTTATATCCAGAAGTATAACAACAAGATAGTAGTTGTAAAATACGGCGGAAACGCTATGACTAACGACGAGCTGAAGGACGCTGTTATGAACGATATCGTCCTGCTTTCACTGGTCGGTATCAAGGTGGTACTGGTTCACGGCGGCGGCCCAGAGATAAATGCGATGCTCAAGAAGCTGAACATCGAGAGCAAGTTCATCGGCGGTCTGCGCTATACTGACGAGCAGACTATCGACGTGGTAAAAATGGTTCTGGCAGGCAAGGTCAACAAGGAACTTGTCCAGCTTCTTGCTCAGCATAAGGGAAGCGCTGTCGGTCTTTGCGGTATCGACGGCGAGATGCTCATGGCTGAGAAGAAAGTCTCTGAGGACGGTCAGGACTTAGGCTATGTAGGCGAGATAACAAAGGTCAACACAAAGCCTATCCTGGACGCTATCGCTAACGGAAATGTGCCTGTTATCGCTACTGTTGCAACAGACAGCGAGGGTAATACATATAATATCAATGCGGATACTGCTGCTGCAAGAATTGCCGCAGAACTGGGCGCTGAGAACCTTATCCTCATGACCGATATCGCAGGTCTTCTCCGTGATAAGGACGATCCGTCCACACTTATCCCCAAGGTAAACGTAAGCGAAGTGCCTTTCCTGAAAATGCAAGGCATCATCTCCGGCGGTATGATACCGAAGATCGAGTGCTGTGTAGAGGCAGTAAGACGTGGCGTTAAGGGAGCTGTCATCATCGACGGTAGAGTTCCCCACTCCATTCTTATTGAAATACTCTCCAATGAGGGCATCGGTACACAGTTCGTATAATAAGCGCAGCAGAGCGGAAAAATCCATTCTGGCAAGGCAACATTGTTTCAGAAATGGGACAATAAGTAAAAACATATTACGAAATAACAAAAAATTTACCTTATTCCTCCCTTTTACAGTTGATTTTACAAAGGCTTTGGAGTTATAATTATATAGTGATACATTATTGATAAGCAGATAAATTTTTTTACAAGCAATATAGATAGTTAGGTGATCAGGTATGAGTACAATAGATAAATTCAATGAACACATTATGCAGTCCTATGGACGTTATCCGATGGTTATGGAGCAGGGTCAGGGAAGACGCTGCAAGGACGAGGACGGCAAGGAGTATATTGACTTTGGAAGCGGTATCGGTACTAACTCCCTCGGCTATTGTGACGAGAAGTGGGCTGACGCTGTCTGCGCCCAGGTGCGTACTCTCCAGCATAACTCTAACTACTACTATACCGCTGTTCAGGCTGATTTTGCCGCAAAGCTCTGCGAGACTTCCGGCTACAGCAGGATATTCTTCGGAAACAGCGGCGCTGAAGCTAATGAGTGCGCCATTAAGGTCGCAAGAAAGTACAGCTTTGATAAGTACGGCAAGGGCAGACATACTATAATCACCCTTGTGAATTCTTTCCACGGAAGAACTATGGCTACCCTTTCCGCTACAGGTCAGGACGTTTTCCATAACTATTTCTTCCCGTTCCTTGAGGGATTCGTGAACGTTACAGCTAATGATATAGCTGATCTGGAGGCTAAGCTCGACGATACAGTTTGTGCTGTTATGCTTGAGTATATCCAGGGAGAAGGCGGCGTTAATGCGCTGGATAAGGATTTCGTTGACGCAGTATATAGACTCTGCGGCGAAAAGGATATCCTCGTTATCGCTGACGAAGTCCAGACAGGCGTTGGCAGAACAGGCAAGTTCTTAGCCGGCGACTGGTTCGGCAAAAAGGCTGATATTACTACTCTTGCAAAGGGTATCGCAGGCGGTCTTCCTATGGGTGCGTGTCTGGTGAATGAGAAACTCTCAGGCGTGTTCACTCCCGGTACTCATGGCTCTACTTTCGGCGGAAACCCTGTTGCCTGTGCAGGAGGTTTAGCTGTACTTGACAGGGTGAATACTCCCGGATTCCTGGACGAGGTCTGCAAAAAAGCTGAATACATAAAAAATGCCCTCTCAGCTTGCAGCGAGGTCACAGGTATAAGCGGTATGGGGCTTATGATAGGCATATCCCTCAAATCGAAGAAAGCCGGAGATATTGCAAAAAAATGCCTTGAAAAGGGTCTGCTTGTACTGACAGCCAAAGATAAAGTCAGACTGCTGCCTCCTCTTACTATCGATTACAGCGAGCTGGACGACGGGCTGCGCATACTTATAGATGTACTGGAGGAATGATCATGGAGCTTACTATTTCTGTTAAAGGTACTAAGTACTCTGTAGAAGATAAAAAAGGGCGAAATATATATACTGTAAAGAAAAAAGGCTTCGGCGCAGGCAAGTTCGTCCTTCTGGACGCAAGCAACTATCACCTGTACTCCCTTATACAGCGTGGCGACGAGAGAAAGCCTACTTTCAGCGTGACCCACAATGACCATGCGTTTCTTGAGATATCCTGCAAGTCACTTTTCCTTGACCCGACCCTCGATATTACAGGCAAGGAAGAAAGCTATAAGCTGGCAAGCAAGGATCACCGGGACTTCGACCTTATCAAGGACGGAGAGGTAAAGGGTCATGTGAAAACTATGATGACTGTTAACGGCGAACTGCAATACGAATTCGAGATAGATAACAAGATATTCGACGATTATCTTGTGCTGTTCGTTGTAGCTGTTGACCGCACGTTCGGCGAAATGAACAAGGCAAAATAACTCCCGGAAGGAGAAAAACTGAGAATGAAACATTTACTTAAAATGCTCGATCTCTCAACTGAGGAGATCATTGATATACTGAACCTTGCCGACCAGCTTAAATATGAGCTCAAGCACGGTATCCCGCACCCCAGACTCCAGGGAAAGACTCTGGGTATGATATTCCAGAAAGCTTCCACACGTACAAGAGTATCTTTCGAGACTGGTATGTACCAGCTTGGCGGATATCCGCTGTTCCTGTCATCTAATGACCTTCAGATCGGCAGAGGTGAACCTGTGCAGGATACTGCCCGTGTTCTTTCACGCTACCTGGACGGCATCATGATCCGTACTTTCGAGCAGTCAGAGGTAGAGGCACTGGCTGAGTACGGTAATATCCCGATAATCAACGGTCTGACCGATTTCTGCCACCCCTGCCAGGTGCTTGCTGACCTTATGACTATCCGTGAATTCAAGGGCAGCTTTGAGGGCTTGAAAATGGCTTTCATCGGTGACGGCAACAATATGGCTAACTCCCTTATCGTAGGCTGCCTGAAAGTTGGTATGGCGGTTTCTATCGCTTGCCCCAAGGACTACCAGCCTCCCAAGGAGATACTGGACTTCGCTGCACAGTATGACTGCTTCGAGATGACTGATTCACCGGCTCAGGCTGCTAAGGACGCTGATGTACTTATCACTGACGTATGGGCTTCTATGGGTCAGGAGGACGAGGCTGAGAAGCGCCGCAAGGCATTTGCTGGCTATCAGATCAACGATGAGCTTATGGCTCAGGCTCATGAGGGTGCAATGGTTCTCCACTGTCTGCCTGCTCACCGTGAGGAGGAAATCACCGCTAAGGTGTTCGAGGAACACGCTAAGGAGATCTTCGAGGAAGCTGAGAACAGACTCCACGCTCAGAAGGCTGTTATGGTTCGCCTTATGGAGAACAAGTAAAAACGATATACCGTATGCCTGTCGGAAACACTCCGGCAGGCATAGTTTTTATAAAGGGGAAACTACCATGGGTTATACATTAAGACGATGCGCTGCGGCAGCTCTCTGCGGTGCTGTGGCGGCTCTGAACCTTTCTCTGCCGGTGTTCGCTGTACAGGGCGCTGTACCGACTCCTGATGCTCGTTACGACTTTAACCATTGTCAGCTTGCACCTCACGACAGCTATCCACTGTATAATATAAAGGGCGATAAGCCCTACCAGTCGGATACGTTTTACATAAGTGACGATGACAGGCGGATAATGGACGAATTCGCCGCAGAGCATTTCACCGATGATATGACCCGGTACGATAAGCTGAACTACCTTGCGGACTGGCTGAACAAGAACGTGATCTACGCCCAGGGCGACCTCTATAACGAGATAATTGCGGATAGCTGGGTCAAGGCGTGTTTTGAGAAAAAGCTGGGTCAGTGCTTGCAGTATAACGGTGCAATGGCTGAATTCATGGCGTACATGGGCTATGATGTGTATATGCTGGAGATGTGGCTGGAGGAGAATTCAAAGCAGCATTTTCGTGCGGAAGTGAACATAGATGGTCAGGCGTACAGTTTTGAGGTGGGCAACGCACATTTGGAATACGATATGAAGCAGGGATTCAGCCCGGTGAAATCGAGCATAGAATAGGAGAACTTATGGATAAAATAATACTTGGGATAGTTGGCATAATAGTCATGGTATACGGCGTTGCTATGCTTATAAGGAACATGGCGTTCCGGGCAGGGGCAACGCAGACGCTCGGAAAGGTGGTTTCCTCACGCTCTGACAACAAGGGGAGATATATCCATACCCTGACATATGAAGTGGAGGGACAGAGTTATTCTGCGGAGGACAGCGCAGGTTACAGCGAGCCGCTTCCGGCGGGGTCGGAGAGACTTCTGCTGGCAGAACGCAAAGACCCGAAGAAGTTCCGTTTCTGTGATGAATTACGCACAAGCAATATGGCGTTTGGTGGCTGCGTGGTTATGGGAATGTTGTTTATACTGCGGTTTTTGCTGTTTTAGCAAAGTGACTAAATATATCCATTTTCCACACCACATCTTTTGCTTGACAATTAAGAAAAATGGTGATATAATAATAAAGCTGTCGGACGAGAGGTCGGGTACAGAAGGAAATCAGAAATGTTTTTGGACTTCGGAAAGTTAAGTTTGCAGAAATTTTTGATTTTTTGAAAAAAAGTACTTGACAAAACGGCTGATAAGTGATATAATATAAAAGTTGCACGGAAAGCGTGTGACGAGTCACTGGAAAGAAATTTTGAAAAAACTTGAAAAAGTGCTTGACAAAAAGACTTGAAAGTGATATAATAGAAAAGCTGGTCTGAAAG
>JAGBJO010000043.1 GCA_017934425.1 Ruminococcus sp. | reverse complement strand
TTTGAGAGTTGCCACTCTCCAACTCGCCGTATGCCAAAGGGGACAACCCAAGGTGGAAAAGGGGGAGGGACTAATTAAACCCGACAAAAATCGGCATTCCCTCCCCCTTTTCCCCCTTAGGTTTTCCCCTCTGGACTCCCCCTTCCTAATCCCCTTTTTCCCCCTCCTTTGCCGATTTTTACCGGCATTGTTTTCCTAAAATCCATAGGTCGAAAATTTATGTCCCCTTATTTCCCGGCAGTCTCCTTGTCGTCCACATTTCTACAGTAGCCGGCAGCTTTCCTGTATGGCGGAAAATGCTTCACAAAAAGTAAATGCTGTTGCCGTGAGAACAGGTTCTTAAATACTTGCAATTCTTCTGCATCTGTGATATAATGTATATATAGCCTAAATTATTCAACATATGGCGAATTATTATAAGGAGGAATTCCAATATGAAAGTAGTTGTTATTACCGGAAGTGCCCATAAAAACGGTACTACCGCCTATCTGACCGAGCAGTTCATCAAGGGCGCTCAGGAGGCTGGTCATGAGATCTATCGCTTCGATGCAGCGTTCAAGGACGTTCACCCATGCATCGCCTGTGAGAAATGCCATAGCGGAAGTGCTGTCTGTACATTCAAGGACGATATGCAGGAGCTGAACTCTTATCTTCTTGAAGCTGATGTTGTTGTATTAGTATCGCCTATTTACTACTATGGTATAAATGCTCAGATAAAGACTGTTATCGACCGTTTTTACGCAAATGATGCACTTCTCCATGACAATAAGAAGGCTGTGCTGATGCTTACTATGGCTGATGACACTATGGAGTCGGCTGACGGTGCTATTGCTTCATTCAAGGGCATGACGAACTTCCTGGGCTGGAAGATCGCCGGTACTGTTGTAGGCGTGAACTGTATGACACTGGATATGCTTAAAAAGACAGATTACCCTGACCAGGCTTATAAACTGGGCAGAACACTGTAAGAACCTGTTGGAAACTCAATGCCGTGGAGAGGGAAACTTCTTCACGGTTTTTTATTCCCCAATAATAGTATCAATTTGATAGGTGAACTATTATATTCTAAAAAGATTGTACCAAGCGTAAAATATCAGTTATTCAGTACTATCTGTCATTGTATAAACTGAAATTGTGCGGTAAAATGAGTAATGGAAAACAATAAATATCCGGTAAATTCCGGGAAAAGGGGAATAATTATGAAGGAAAACATCATGAGAAAGAGGAGCGCTGCATTTGCTGCGGCTGCGTTTATTGCAGTCACAATGGCGGCTGGAAATAACTGCGGACTGCTCCCGGAAAAGGCTGATACAATGACTGTTTCAGCAGCGGAGACAAACGGCGTTAAAATCGAAAGCGCAGGCGGCTGGAATGAAATGCTGTATACCGTCGTTTCTGGTATCACAAAAGCTGACGTTAGCGCCGTTTCCTACAATGGCGCATCTGTAGGCAGCTTCTCCGAGGAAGACCTTACCTACCTTGTAAGAGATACCGAACAGGGCGTGCGTGTTGACGTGCCAGGTTTGAAGGCTGGTACTTACTCCATTACCCTCACCACTTCCAAGGGAAATATTACCGGCAGCGGCATCGTAGTAACTGCACAGGATCGCTCCGGCTATGCGCACTTCAATTATACTGAGGGCGTTGGCGGCTACACTGACGAGGGCGAACTGAAACCCGGCGCAAAGGTTATCTACGTTACTGACGAGAACAAGGACACCGTTTCAGTTACCTCAAAGGACGGTACTACCGTTACCGGTATCGGAAATATCCTCAACTCCGCTGGTCAGGACACCGGCAACGGTACGACATCTAATGGCAGTACAGTTGTGAATACAAACAGCGGCATCATCAAGAAGCTTGCCGAGGACGGCACTCCGCTGGTTGTGCGTATTGTGGGAAATGTAACAGCACCTTATGGTCTGACTGCTTATAATACCACCGACTTCGGCGGACTTAAAGGCGATAACGGCTTTATGGCAAGAATGAAGTCCGGTAAGGATATCACTATCGAGGGCATAGGTTCTGACGCTTGCATCAACGGCTGGGGACTTCACTTTATCTGTGAGGAATCCGCTCCGGAATTCGGCAAGAGTTTTGAAGTAAGAAACCTGGCTTTCAGAAATGTTCCGGAGGACGCTATCGGTATGGAAGGCGTTCAGGTCAAAGACGTGGTAACAGCTTCCGTTGAGAGATGCTGGATACACCACAACGAGTTCTACGTTCCGAATATTGAGAAGCCTGCTGAGTCCGACAAGAAGCAGGGTGACGGCGCTTGCGATTTCAAGCGTGGACAGTACTTCACCAACAGCTACAACTACTACGAGGGCTACCACAAGACCAACCTTGTAGGCGCTAACGACAGCAACCTCCAGTACAATATCAGCTTCCACAACAACTACTGGAAGGACTGCGCTGCAAGAGGCCCTATGGCGAGAAATGCCAATATCCATATCTACAACAATATCTACGAGCATCAGACAGATGTAGGTCAGGACTCCCGTGCAAATTCCTACTTCTTCTCTGAATACAACCTCTTTGAGAACTGCGATGACTGCACAGTTATCAAGTCCGGTGGCGCTATCAAGAGCCTTCACGATTCATTCGTGAACTGCGAGCATGAAACTACAGGTACTCCTGTAACCGATATCAGCCAGACTGTTTCCAATAACAACAAGTACCCTGATTTCGAGACAAATGCGGCGCTTTCGTACATTCCCTCCGGCAACTATATCCTTGAAACTGATACCACCAAGCTGAAAGCAGAGTTCGAGACAGACGGCGGTACTATGGACGAGCCTGTATTCGGTGAAGCTGTAGAAGTTGAGATAACTACTGGAACTACTGAGGAAGCTTCCACAACCACTACTACAGAAACCACTACAACTACCACTGAAACAACCACAACTGAAACCGATACAACTACATCTTCCGAAACTACTACAGAAACCGATACAACTACAACTTCCGAAACTACTACAGAAACCGAAACTACCACAACTTCCGAAACTACCACTGAAACAACTGCTTCTGATATCGTATGGGGCGATGTAACTAACGACGGAAATGTTACTGTCAGCGACATCGTTGCTGTACTCCAGTACTCCACAAACAAGGAAAAGTATCCCCTTGATGCTGATGTACTGGCAAATGCTGATGTGAACGGCGACGGCGCTGTTAATTCAAAGGACGCTTTCATTATCCAGCAGCTTGACGCTAAGCAGCTTACACAGGCTGATATGCCTTTAACTGAATGATAAATAGCTGTCCGCATGGGAGAATTCTCCCGTGTGGACAGGTTCTAAGTTTCTCTGAAAACTGAATAAACAGAAATACTGCCCCGTATCCTGCGAATATTGCCGGATATGGGGCAGTTTATTTTAGGCAACACCGCACAAAGACCGCCTGACGGCTTTGTGGCACATCTGCTTGCATATTTTCCGGCATCTTGCACACAAATTTCTTGACATACGTCAGTATGCCTGCGAAATTTATGCACAATCTGCCGTAAAATCTGACTGCGCATCTGCACCACAATCTCTGTGCGGTGTTGCCTTTATAGTGATTTGAGAAGTCCGGGCAGTTCTTTGAATGAACCAAGTTCCGGTACAGTCTCATTTATAGTGCCAAAGCCGTAGGAAGCGTGGATAAATCCTGCGCCTGCCTTTACTGCTGAATCGTGGTCGACCTGGATATCACCGATATACCAGGCTTTGTCAAGTCCGTTGCGCTCCATGACAAGGGCGATGTTGTCACCCTTTTCTTTCAGGTTATTGCCGTAGCACTCGATATCAGCAAAGTACTTCCAGAAACCATAGTGGTCGAGAAACGCCTCTATATAGCCCTTCTGACAGTTGCTAACGATGTAGAGCGGGTAATCCTCGGCAAGCTTTGCAAGGGTGGATTCAAGTTCCGGGTAAAGTCTGCCGCCGTTTCTGCGGAGAAAGTCGTTCTCATTTCCGCAGCACTGGTCAAGCAGTTCCATTCGCTCTTTCTCCGGCAGATCACCGAAGATTATGGCTGCCAGTTTGTCCATAGTAAGCCCCATGACACCCATGATATCCTGCTGGGTTATCTCCGGACGGTCAAGTCCAAGCTGGTTTATCTTCTCGTTCCAGGCTTTCGCCACGTTCTCTGACGAATCCCAAAGTGTACCGTCCATGTCAAATATAAGTCCTGTTTTCATATGCCCTCCCTGAGTCTTGAGTATATTTCATTAAGCTGAACTCTGTCGTGCTTAATGTTGTCGAGTATGGTGATGCGTCCAGTGCGGACAGTCCTTGCCTTTTCCCACATATCAGCGAACATATCCTCGGTTATGCCGTAGGAAGCCGGGTCGATGTTCAGCCCGTAGGTCTTGAAGAAGTTCATCATTCCCTCCGGCGACTGCCCCTGGAATATGCACGCCGGAACACTTCCCAGTGCTACAGCAAGACCGTGAGTTATGCGTATTTCCGGGTAGTATTCCTCGATAGCGTGGGCGAAAAGATGCTCGCTTCCGCTGCATGGTCTTGATGAACCAGCTATCTCCATAGCAAGTCCGCCCATGACCAGCGCCCTTGAAAGGATACGGATAAATACACGGCTTTTCATATTCTTCTCATCGCAGTGGTATACGGAATCGTAACTCATGCGGCTGAGGGCATAAGCGAAGTCGTCCACACGGGAGGAGGTCTTTCTTGCGGAAAGCTTCCAGTCGTAAAGGGCGGTATGTTTTGCGATAGTATCACCGATGCCGGAGAGAGTCTGCTCAATGGGAGCGTTGATTATCATGTTCGTGTCAACGATTATCGCCGTTGGTATTTTACATTCAAAGGTCTTGCGGGCTTTTCCATAAGTCTCAAGGACTGAGAAAGGTGAGGCAAGGGAGTCGTTGCTAAGTGAAGTTGGCATACAGATGTATACCGCCTTGCTGATGTGGGCAGCATACTTTGCAGTATCCAGAACTCTGCCGCCGCCGATGCCGATAATAACCTTAATGTCCTCGACGCAAACCTTTTTAGCGATAGCTACCGCCTCATCAAAGCTTGCCCCTTTCATGGCTATAACTTCAGCGCCGCCGAAATCCTGGCTTATGTCCATTATCTTTTCCCTGTATATCCCGATAAGGAATTCCTCGGATATGATAATGGTCTTTTGTCCGATAACTTCCGGGATATACCGGCTGATTATCTCGGCTGAATGGAAGAATGCGTCCTCCTCAACTGCCAGGCAGATAGGAAGGTCGAAACGTGAATGTTGATTCAAAAAAGTCACCTCTTATTCCAGAACCTGAAAGAATTGTGGACAGGTTCTAAATACAGTTTCACAAGTTATAGTAATATTATACCATGTTTAACAGTGCAAATCAAGCAGAATATAAATTAAATGATAATCAATCCAAAAAATATTCATAAAATTAATTGACTTTATAGCCAAATTGTGATATAATAGTGGAGATGTTGTTGAATATGCACAGTATGGTGTGCATATAGGCAACACCGCATAAAGCCGTCAGGCGGTCTTTGTGCGGCGTTGCCTATATTAAGAAAGGATTTTTGAATATGCGTATCGCAATTTGTGATGATGAGAAGATCATGCGTGACAGACTGCGTGTCTGTATTAACAGGTATGACGGCAAACTGTGTTGTGATGAGTACAAAAGCGGTCTTGACCTTCTTCAGAGCAAGGAGAACTATGACATAATCTTCCTTGATATTGAAATGCCCGGAATCGATGGAATGGAGACAGCAAAAGACCTGCGAAAGAGAAACTGCGATGCAAGGATAGTATTCCTTACAAGCCACCTGGAACATATCCAGAATGCCTTTAAGGTAAGGGCTTTCAGGTTTCTGAGCAAACCGGTAGACCAGGAGGAACTTAACGAGACACTTCGTGAAACTCAGGCGGAGATGATGAGCTCGGAAAGTATAGTCGTGTCAAGAAAGGGGAGTATTGATAATATCCCCCTGGATAAGCTTCTTTACTTTGAGTCTTTTGGTGACGGAAGCTATATCTACGATACCGACGGGAATGTTTACGAATGCAGCGTGCAGCTTAAAGAATGGGACAGGCAGCTTTGTGAAAAGGGCTTTTTCAAGATACATAAGTCCTATATCGTATCACTGGCATATGTTAACCATATCGAGAATAATCAGCTGTTTCTGAACGGTGTTCAGCAGAGTTTCACTATATCACGCCGCAATCTTACGGGCTTTCGTGAGGCGTATATGCAGTACGTCCGACAGAATGCAAGCCTTATGTAGGAGGCGGCTGGTAAATGATAGGTAATCTCATTGACCTGGCAGTTGAATGTGTCAAGCTTCTTGTGGTCATGTATGGAGTACTTAATTATCGCCTTAAAAAATCAGTTGTGTCATTGATCCTGCTTGTGATAAGTGCGGCTGTTATCGTTATCATGGGTATCATAGACAGCAGCCACAGGATATCTGCGCTGGCGTTTTCGGCGGTGCTGATATGCGTTTTCTCGCTGGAGGGAAAGCATAGGTTTCTTGTTACGACTATGGCGTTTTTTGGAATATGCATACTCGATGAAATGTGTACGATGATGATAAAGACAGCTTTTGGTATACACGACGAGACTATTGAGGAGAATGTGTATATATTCTCAGCCGTGAACGCTTTTAGTATAATACCGCTTACGATCATTGCGTTTCTGGCTCAGAAACTTGTCAGGAGCAGGCGTGGGGCTGAAAATGCCCTGGAAGAATTAAGCCCGGTGTATGTGGTAATGCTTATAGTCGGGCAGATCTCATCGCTTCTTTTTATCGCACCTTTCACTATCGCAAGCTATAAGTCTACTATCAGGAATAAGTACATGGTGGCAATGGCTGCCTGTCTTCTGTGTATACTCTTTATGATACTGGAAGCCCTGCTGATCTACGATAAGATAACCCTTAACAGGTATAAGCAGGTAACGAAGCTGAACCAGAAAATGATCGCTGATAAGGAAAAGTATTACCATATGCTTCTGGAAAAAGAGACTGAAACAAGGAAATTCCGCCACGATATCCGCAATCACATTGTCTGTCTGCGTACTATGCTTGGAGAGGGGAAATACTCCGAGGCAAATGCGTATCTTGGAAATATGGCGGACGTTACAGAGACTTTGAAACCACGGTATCAGACGGGAAATATCCTCCTGAACGCTATCGTTAATGATATCTCCTCAAAGTATCCCGGTGTGGTGCTTGAATGGAAAGGTATCATGCCAGACAGCCTGAGACTTTCGGATATGGACGTTTGTGTTATATTCTCAAACCTGTTGGAAAACGCCTTCTGTGCGGCTGCGTCCTGCGAGAGCGGCTATGTCAGAGTGGAAGTGAAGACTGCCGCAAGTGCGATAAAGGTAACGGTCCGGAACAATATGTCGAAAAAGCCGGTGATGTCGGACGGAAAGTTCATAACGAGCAAATCCGATAAGCATGACCACGGCTTCGGTACTATGAACGTCCGCAGATGCGTTGACGCAAACGGCGGTGAGGTGAATTACAGCTTTACCGAAAAAGAATTTGATGCGGAGGTCTTACTGCCTTTTGCGATAAATATATGAACTGCCTGCCCTGTGCGGGCAGTTTCTTTTTTTTGCAGTTTTATGCCGGTTTTCCTGGATATACGCTGTGCGGACTTTGTGACGCACAGCGTTTTTTCGCTTTATATAGGACATTATCTTACTATTTTACCGAAAAATCGTTTTAACTGACCGAAAACCGGATATCGATTGACTTAGCCGATATACTGTGATAGAATGACATCAACAACACAAAACAAATCAAAAATTCAACTTTCTTGAGCAACAAAAAATTATTATCAAAGGCGGTGTGCTAAATGAACGTTACATTACTGATGTTCTCAGGTTTCTTCAGATGGCTGTTCGGCTGATCGTGAAATTGTAATTATTCCCCAAAATATTTGATAGGAAAGAGAGTGGCAAAGTGATTTTAGTAAAAAAGAGAAGGGTAAGCCCATACAATACTTACCTCAAGCTGAATAAGATCCCAGGAAAATCCCTTATCATACAGGGTTACCGTGGTTCATTCGATGTGGTAGATGACCATATCGCTGATATACTCAGAAACGAGCCGGAGGATATCGAAGACTGTGGTATCTCACCGGAAATGATCGAAAAGCTTTACTCCAGAGGATATATCACCGACTTTACCGAGGAGGAAGAATACCAGTTCATCGGCAAGGTAAGCGATGCACTGAACAAGGCAGTTAACAAGAGCGTGAATATAACTCTCCTGCCTACATACAACTGCAATTTCCGCTGCGAATACTGCTTCGAGAGAAACCTCCAGTGCAACGGCAAGGATTGGCTCAATGCCAAGATGACTACCGAAACTGCCGATGCTGTTTTCAAGCAGATCGAAGCTTACAAGGAGGAGGGCAGACGCATCGACAGCGTTTACCTTTTCGGCGGCGAGCCCCTTCTTTACAGCAGCAAGGATATAGTCTGTCATATCCTGGATAAGTGCAAGGAACTGGAGATACCCATTCACATCGTTACAAACGGCTATGACCTGAACTACTATATTGATATCCTCAAAGGTTATAACATTGCTTCCATGCAGATAACACTTGACGGTCTTAAAGATGACCACGACAGCCGCCGCTTCCTGGTAGGCGGTAAGGGAAGCTACGATAAGATCGTCCAGAATATCGGACTTGCCCTTGAAGCTGGTCTACCCATTACCCTGCGTACAAATGTCAATAAGAAGAACCTGGAATCTATCCTTGATCTTGTAAACGACTACAATATGCGTGAATGGGTAAAGTATCCTAATTTCCGCTACTACTTCAAGTCAACACTGAGATGCTATGAGGAAATAGGCGATGCTCTTTCTGATGTGGAACTTATGAGCAAGGTGTACGAGCTGTTCGGCGGAGATGTAAGCAGATTCCGCTTCAACAGCATCTACGGTACTCTTTCAGACAGGATAGAGTATATGCTCCAGACCGGTTCATTCGCACCCCTGCGCTCAGGCTTCTGCGGCGCTAATACAAATATGTACACCATCGATCCTTTCGGTGATATCTACCCCTGCTGGGACGTGCTTTCCGAGGAGGAATGCAGGATCGGTAAAGTGGATACTGAAAAGGGAAGATTCGTCCTCAATGAACATGAGGCAGAATGGAAGGGCAGACGTGTTGACCGCATAGAAGACTGCAAGAAGTGCAGACATATGCTTTTCTGCGGAGGAGGCTGTTCTGCTCAGGCTAAGGTCATAAACTCCGATATAAACAAGGTGTTCTGCGACGACTTCGAGACTATCTTCAATGAAGTAGCTGTAAGAGTATGCGAGGAGCATCTTCTCAGCAAAAGCAAAAAGGAGTCCTGATAACAGGTTATGAATCTTCTTGCCATAAGTGACTGCTGTCCTCTCAGGAGGAGTCAGTCCCTTGCAGGAAAGGAGGTGAGTACTATGAATAAAAAGGACGAACTTTGTTCACTGAATACTTCTCTCAGTCCTGATCTGGAAGGCGCTTCAATGAGTATCGAAGACGTTATTTCCGAGATGGAGGAAAGAGATGAGATGTTCTGCTGCGGCTATGCCTGTGGCGCAGACGCTTGTGGATTAGCTCTTTGATGAAAGGAGGTGATATTCATGAACAAGAACGAGGAAATGCTTTCACTGAATTCTGCTATTAAGGAGAATTCTGTTGATGACATTATCGCAGAACTTGAGAGCAGAGAGGAATTATCCTGTGCATTGAATGCCTGTGCTGCTCAGTTCAGAGTATGTGTCGGCGTTGTATGTGCATTGTACTGTATCGGCATCGGTCCATGTCTGGTAGGTGTTCACGCAGTATGATGATGCTCTCAGCCATTGAAAGGAGGTGAGAAACATGGAGAAACTCAACGAAGCAGTTGTTTCAGAGCAGGCTCTTGACGAGCTTGTAAAGGAGCTTGAGACTCGTGAGGAGCTTGTTTGCAGCGGTGAAGCTGTTGGTGCAAGTGTATGCGGTGTCGCAATCGGTTAAGCTCTGATGCAATGGATAGTATGATCGCAAGCCTGCGTGTGATATCGTATGGTATTGCCTGATCTGTATCCACCCCCCAATTTCAAGACAATGCAGCAGGCGGAGGAGCAAGACTCCTTCCGCCGGGTATGCTGCATATACTATTATCCCTGAGGTTAAAAATGGTATTAACAATAAAACCCGATGTGACGATACAGGAATTTGACAGCTCTGATGCTGCCTTTTCGTATATCATCGGATATAATGAACGCCACTGGAAAGTCAACAGGATAGTGTATCTTATCTTCGGATATATCAGAAACGGGTCAGGCGTTGACTCAATACCCGAAAAACTTGAACAAGAAAACAATATTGTTATTTCTGATGAGAAATTACAGTTTATAATAAACGAGGTCTTTGTGAAAAACGGTCTCCTGGTAGGCACTGAGGTGCAGACGGAGAAAAGAAAAGATAAGGGAATGTGGCTGAGAATAACTGTTCTGCCGCAGAAAGCCGTGGAGAAATTCGCCTTCATGAAAGCTATGTTCGCCAAGCGGATTTTTGCAGTATGCGGTATTGCTACGGCGCTGTTTATACTTTTCTTCAATTTCCGCTACATCAATGATCGGTCAATGACAGCACTTACCCATGCACAGCTTAACGAATGGGTACAGGTATTGCTTTTCATGATGATCTCATCAATAGTGCATGAACTGGGTCATGCTTCGGCACTTATGTACGGAGGAGAAAGTCCGGGCAGAGTCGGAGCAGGATTCTATATGATAATGCCAGTATTCTTTGCAGACGTTCATAACGGCTGGAAACTGCCGAGAGGAAAAAGAGTGGTAGTTGATCTGGGAGGAGTATACTTCCAGGGAATGTTCCTTATATTATGCTGGGCAGTAAATGAACTGTTTCTGCATACTGTCGTTATAGAGTACTGCGTGGTGTTCTCATGCATACAGATGATAGGAAATTTCAACCCGTTCCTGAAAATGGACGGCTACTGGATACTCAGCGACTCACTGGGTATCTCGAACCTTTATGATACGATCTGGGATATTACTGCCGGAAAGCTTTTCCGCAGAACTCCCAGTCACCAGATACCTTTCAGGATAGCTTTGATACTTTATGTATACATCGCTCTGGTTCTGGTATTTATTACTCACTATTCAGTTAACTACTTCCGCCTTGCAGCTGTTTCGGCAAAGACTGCCTGGGGGCATCTGTGTATTCTGGCAGAGGGCGGTATCAGTGCAAGTGACATTACTGCACAGTCGGTATTTAACTATGTGAGCGAGTATTTCACAGTCTGGCTGGTATGTATCTTTACTGTGATACTGTCATTCAGGCTTATACGTATAGCTTTCAATAAGCTGAGATGCAAAGGAGCTGTATAAAGTGGAAAGAGATATTGTTGTTACCGGAATGGGCTGTTATAGTCCTGCCGGGTGCAGTCCGGAGGAAATGTTTGCAAATATCGGCAGGGGAAAGACATTCATTGCACCTATGCACGATGTTATGCCGAAAGAGGGTTCGACGGTATTCGCATCACAGGCTGATGAATACCCTTGCGCCGATACTGATGCATATATTGATAATGCTGCCGGTATGCTGGTGTATGCTGTAAAGAGCGCACTGGCTGATGCAGGCATAGATGCTCAGTACATTAAAGGCAAAAAGGCTGCGCTGATAATGGGAAGCTGCTGCGGCGGTGTGCAGACCCTTGAAAAACTCTGGGACTGTCGTGATAAGGAGAATATCGACTATGCCATGCTGACACAGATCCCCGTCAGCATACTTGCGGATACAGTTGCTAAGGTACTCGGACTGGAGGCTATGACTCTTACTGTATCAGATGCCTGTGCATCAGGTACGATACCTGTTATCTATGGAAGCAGGCTTATTAGAAATGGCTCGGCTGATATAGTTATCACAGGCGGCAGCGATACTTTCTCCGACTTCGTTTACAGCGGATTTTCTTCGCTTCGTTCTCTTGATCCTCAGCCGTGCAGTCCTTTCTACAGAAGCTCAGGTCTTACTCTTGGCGAGGGTGCAGGCGCACTTGTTCTGGAAAGCCGTGAGAGTGCTTTGAGCCGGAGCGCAAAGGTTTACTGCCGTGTTCTCGGAGGTGCTGTCAACCAGGACAGCTATCATATCACTTCACCAGTGGCAGACGGTTCACGTCTGGCTGACGTGCTTGAAAAGACACTTGAAAGAAGCGGCATAACTTCTGGTGACGTGGACTATATTAATGCCCACGGTACTGGTACGGAGAAAAACGATCAGGCAGAAAACGCCGGGTTCTCACTTATGTTCAGCGGCGAAAATAAACCTGTTATCACCTCGGTCAAATGGTCTATCGGTCACTGTCTCGGCGCTGCCGGAGCGCTGGAACTCATATATACTATCAAGACACTCAGTCACGGCTGTGCAGCGGGTATGCCCTGCGTTGAAGGCGGTGAAAAAGACGGTGCGAAGCTGTCGCAGATGTATCAGTATGAGAGGGAAGCAAGCCGTGAGATAAAGTACGCCATATCAGATTCACTGGCGTTCGGCGGCGTGAACTCTGCGGCGGCGATCGCTTCGCCTGAAGCAAAGGCAGTTCCCTTAGTGGAAGATACCTCAAGGAAGGTGTATATTGTTTCCGCCGGACTTGCCCTGCCATTTGAAGGCGCTGATGAAAGCGTGATAAGTGCGGCAGGAAATGCAAGGGCAGTCGATGAGGATATTACCAGAAGCGGCAAGGATATCTTCGACGGATTCAGGCGCATGAACCGCCTGGGCAAACTGGCGGCAGTATCCTCAAAGAAAGCTGCTGACCGCTGCGGACTCGGAAACGATGACCTCGAAAAGACCGGTATCATCTTCGGAACTGGCATCGGACCTATGGTAAGCATCTGCGATTACTACAGCTCCGTTGCAAAGGACAGGAGCAGCTGCGGAAATCCACGTATCTTCCCTAATACCGTTGTAAATTCCTCTGCTTGCCATGTATCTCTGGCACTGGGCTGCAAAGGCGAGACAATGACGCTGACTGACGGCGAAATGTCCGGTCTTACAAGTCTGGCGGCAGCTTTCGAGATCATAAGAAGCGGCGGCGGTGAGCGTGAACTGGTAATAGGCGCTGATGAGACTTCGCAGCTTATTGCTGATGTGCTGAAAAACTCAGGAACTTCCCCCTATTTCGAGGGCAGCGGTACGTTTATTGCTGAATCCGGAGAGTGTGCGGAAAAAGCCGGTCACAGACCACTTGCGGAAGTTGCAGGATATGGCTGGGGCAGGAGCATAGCCGGAAAAGGCGGCGGTGATGCTGTCAGAGAGGCTATGGAGCGTGCGATAGAAAATTCTGGCTGCAAATGTGCTGATGCGGTACTTGTATGCGACGCACAGCAAGACGGCGATGAGACAGCGGAATGTATGAAACTGGGAATACCAGTCATAATGCCGCTGAAAAATACCGGTAACGGACTTGCTGCCGGTTCATCACTGATGATAGCGTATGCACTGGAACTGCTTTCCGGAAAAGGCAGCGGCCAGGTGCTTTACGCAGAGGGTTCGCCACGGCTGAAAGGAGTGCCGGGAAGTATCCTTATAAACGGCAGAAGTATTGACGGAAGCCGTATTTCAGTAATGTTAAAGAGTGAGTAAAATGAAGATAATCGACACATATAATAATATAGAAAAGCGTATAGTCCTGGACTGCCGGGTAAAGTCATATTACGAACTTGTGCGCCATTACGGTATAGAACTGGATTCGCTGGAGATATTCCTGCTTAGCGAACTTCTCGACTTTACCTTCTGCAAGATAGATATACCTGAGATAGGTCTGGAAGATGCACCTTTTGGCGGCTGTTCCGTATTCGGGGCAGACCAGATATTCTTCTCGAATATCGGTCTTGACCTGCATACGTTCCAGCCAGGCGGTGACGAGGAGGGTATGGATATACTCCGTGACCTTATCGACCATGACACACCTGTACTTTTCCGTCTTGACAGCCGCTTCGAGAACGAGGACGCTCCCATTAATGCTGACAGGCTGAATTTCTACAATCCCTCCACGCTTCTGCTTGTTGGTTATGATGATGAGTACGTCTATGTGGTTTTCAACACCACCTGGCAGAAGCATGAACTATACAAGATGACCATAAGCCACTTCCAGAAGTACCGCAGCGGATATTGTATCCCATATCCGCCGGATAACATCTGCTATACCATATCTCCGACTGAGGAAGACGTAAGGCGGATAAACAGCGAAAGAGAAAAACTCTGCCTGGAAGTTATGCACAAAACAGCTGAAAGAATGCTCGCTGAGCATATCACCCCTTCCCATACCGACGGTGCGATCATCGAGAAGGAAATGAGCAAGGGCGTGTACGGCATGAAGCGCATGAGCAGTTTCCTGAAAGAACTGGCTGGCAGCAGCGAAAGCGATACGATAATAAAACTGTCGCTTATGATGCTCAGACTGAATATGGTTCAGGGAAGCCGTTCCGGATACCGCAATGAGTTCGCTGCAAGTATGGAATTCGTGGGGAACAGATACGGTATACCTGAAATATCGGAACTTAGCGGCATACTCAAGGAAAGAGCAGGTTTCTGGCGAGATTTTGTGAGAGACCTGGATTATATCGCACGCAATGATGTTTCTGACCGTGAAAAGCTGATGAATGATACTATACTCATTACTGAGGCTATGGAAAAGACCATTTCTACAGAGGAAGCGGTATACAGCGGTCTGATAGAAATAACTTCTGATAAACTGGGCAGAGTCCCTGTAAGATGAAAAGGAGATGAGGAAAATGGAAAGAGATAATGTTATCAGTGAACTCAAACAGCTTCTGGTGGAGGAACTCGACCTCGACGCTGAGCCTGAGGAAATAGGCGACAGCGATAGCTTTGTTGATTCTCAGCTTCGCCTTGATTCGCTGGATTTCCTTACCATAGCGGCTGCTGTGGAGGATAAGTACGACACTGAGCTTGACTTCAAAAATGACAAGAGCCTGCTTACTGTAGCTGGCATTGCCGATCACATCATGAACTGCAAATCAGCTTAAAACCTGATATTTTCAATGCAGGTCTAAGAAAGGGAGATTAATTTATGAACAAAGGTATTCTTACAGTAGCTATGATATCAGCAGCTGCAACAACTATGCTTACTGGCTGCTCAAGCCGTACAGGTAACTATATCAACTACAAGAACAAAAGCACATCTACCAGTGTTGCTGGTTCATTCAAGTCATACGACGGAAAGATCAAGGAGACTGTAAAGTTCGATTCAGACAAGACTCTGAAGTTCACCTTCGACAGCGATTGCACTGACGGTACTATCACCGCTGTTATCGTGGATAAGGAAAGCGACAAGACTATCTGCGACTTCACATCAGGCAACAGCACCGATTTTGAAGCTGAGTCCGGCAAGAAATATGAGATAATCATTACTCTTGATGATGCCAAGAACGGCAGCTATGATCTGCACTGGGAAAATAAGTGATATATGGGCAGCTTTGAAGGCTACAGGGTACTTGTTACCGGAGCATCCGGCGGTCTTGGAAGCGCAGCAGTAAGAGCATTCGCCGCAGAGGGGGCAGACGTTGTTATGACGTACCTCAGCGGCGAAAGCGGTGCTAAAGCGCTTGCGGAAGAACTGGCTGAGAGATATGGAGTGAAGGTAGTGCCGGTGAGATGCGATGTTAAAGATGAGAGTGACTGCAAGGCTCTCATCGCTTGCGTCCGTGATGAACTGGGCGGACTTGATGTGCTTGTGAATAATGCAGGCATTACCCGTGATGCACCTCTCATGCTTATGGAAAGCAGTGATTGGCATGATGTTATAAGCACTAATCTGGACAGCATATACTACTGCTGCCGCCATGCGCTGAAAATGCTTGCCCGGAGCAAGAAAGCAAGCGTGATAAATATGTCATCAGTAAGCGGCAGAGAGGGTATAGCCGGTCAGTGCAACTACTCAGCGTCGAAGGCAGGAATTATGGGATTTACCAGAAGCCTTGCCCGTGAACTTGGCAGGAATAAGATCACAGTCAACGCTGTAGCGCCGGGATTTATCTCCACCGCCATGACAGATGCTATCCCGGAGGAGCGTCGGGAAGAACTTAAAGCCCAGCTTGCGCTAAGGAGATTCGGTGAGCCGGAGGAAGTGGCTGATCTGATACTGTTCCTTGCCTCTGATAAGGCAAGGTATATAACTGGTCAGACTATATTCATCGACGGTGGTTTCTGAAAAACTGATCTTCTCAGGCAAGTCTCATATAGAAAGGAAAGATATTTTTGAATCCGTTTATGTATTTCAGGAAGAATACCGGCAAGACCGCCATTATCGTTCTGATACTGGTTTTATCGGTATTCTGCCTATCATTTATATCCACCCTTGTGGACTCGGTATACGCAACAGCAAGAGAAGCTGTTGTTGACCCTCTTAGCCGGTTCACGGTTATTATTGAGAACGGAAAACATGACGATGACAGTATTCCCCTGACAGATAACCCATACCTGGACAAACTCATGGACGTGACAGTATCAGATGTCAGCATAAAGACGGTATTTGGCACTACTTCCTCATATATCATCTGTTCTGACAATGCTGATACTATAGCTGATGCAGCAAAAAGAAGCGGTATTGATATTGATGTATCTCTGCTTTCTGCTGATAAGGTGATAATGCATGAGGATATCCTCAAAAACAAGGGAGTAAAGGTAGGAGACAAGATCGGAGACTTTGAAGTAGCCGGCACATTCAGCGGAAACATGAAAATGACCTTCGGAATGGTATCAAGCGAGAAGTATGAGACTATCCGCTCAAATGCACAGATGTATGCTGCTTTCCCGAAGGAGGGGCAGATAGGCACTATGAACGAGTGGTTCAGCAGGATACCGGAGAAGGAGTGGACGATAAATTCCGCACTTTCTGCTGACAAGAAGCTGACGGAGGAGTTTTCAAGCATAAACCTTATCCTGATGATAGTTAATATACTTGTATCCATTTGTCTTGCTATGGCAGTTGCGGTACTTGTTTACATCATATATTCAGGCAGATATGATGAATTCGCTATCCTCAATTCTCTGGGCTACTCCAAGAAACGCATCGGAAGCCAGATATTCCTGGAGATACTTTCACTTGCGCTTATTTCGTGGGCAGTCGGGTATGGTCTTTCCTTATGTGTGCTTCTTGCGGCAGACAAGACCATATACGCCGGAATGGGTCAGTCGATGTCAGTATTCGATCCCTCCGGACTTATGTATACTTTTATTGTACCGGTGCTTGTGATACTCTTTGCAGTAGTGCCGGCAGTAAGAAAGCTTTCTGCAACGGATCTTATATCAATAATTGAAAGGAGATGAGCGTATGAAGCTGAAAGCTGAGAATATCTCTATGGAATATAAAGACGGCGAAAAGACAAAGAAGATAATAGACGGAGTTGACCTTTGTTTTGAAAAGAACGGCATAAACGTTCTGGTAGGGCCATCTGGTTCAGGAAAAAGCACCCTGCTTTATATGCTTGCTGCACTTCGCAGACCTACAGGCGGAAAGCTTGTATTCAACGGGAAAAATATCGAGAACGACCGCCTTGCTGAACGTACACGGGCGGAGGATTTCGGGTTCATATTCCAGCGCCATTTCCTTATACCGTACCTTACAGTAATGGAAAATGTCCGCCTGGGAAGCGAGGACAAGGCGGACGATAAGGAGATAATGTCGCTTCTGGAAAGGCTTTCCATTGCTGACCTTGCCAATAAGAAACCGTACCAGATGTCAGGCGGACAGTGCCAGAGGGCTGCTATAGCAAGGGCGCTGATAAAGAAGCCTGAGGTCATATTCGCTGACGAGCCAACTGCTGCCCTTGACCATGAGAATGCTGAGAATATCTATTCTCTGCTCAGAGAATGTTCTGAGGAAAGCATCGTTATCATAGCTACACATGATACGTCGCTGCTTTCAGGCGATGAAAATATCTACCGGATAGTTGACAGAAAGGTAGTAAGAGAGGCATAAAAAGTATACCGCATTTCATTACAGATGAAGTGCGGTATTTGTTTTAAACGAAAAAGCAATGCCCATCCGGAACTGAGCATTGCTTTTAGGCAACACCGCACAGAGATTGCGGCGCAGATACGCAGTCAGATTTTTCGGCAGATTGTGCAGAAATTTTGCAGGCATACTGACGTATGTCAAAAAATTTATGTGCAAGATGCCGGAAAATATGCAAGTATATGCGC
>JAGBJO010000042.1 GCA_017934425.1 Ruminococcus sp. | reverse complement strand
GGCACATCTGCTTGCATATTTTCCGGCATCTTGCACACAAATTTCTTGACATACGTCAGTATGCCTGCGAAATTTATGCACAATCTGCCGAAAAATCTGACTGCGCATCTGCACCACAATCTCTGTGCGGTGTTGCCTTAATGTAAGTAAGGGACAAATCAGAAAGAAAGGGGGGACACTTTTTGCAAAGTGACCCCCTTTTAATTACACATTACGCACTGAACAAATTGCTCGTTGCATTAATTTTACTGATATGGTATAATGATTTATATATCTAAGGGGGGAGGGGGTCGCTTTGGTTTTTGACCCGGCTGAGCAGTACGACAAGATCTATAAATATTGCTATATCAGACTGAATAACCGTGAAAATGCTGAGGACATCACTCAGGAAACATTCCTCAGATTCCTTGAACACCCGGAGTACGCTTCCTCGGACAAGGCGCTTTGCCTGCTGTATACCATCGCCGGAAACCTCTGCACCGACCACTTCCGGCAGAAAAAAACTGAGGAACTGCCAGAGGAGATTCCCGTTCAGGAAAACTTCGAGCAGCAGCTTACCGATAATATCTCCCTGCGTCAGGCTCTCAGCCGCCTGAGCCAGCAGGACAGAGAACTGGTTCTACTGCGCTACATAAACGACGTGCCTGTGAACGTTATCAGCAGGCTTTTCGGCGTGTCTCGCTTCGCAATGAGCCGCCGTCTGAAAAAAATTCTCGATACCCTGCGTAATTATCTGGGAAAGGAGGGAACGTAATGAAGGATATGGATAAAAAGGCTTTGGAGCAGGCTTTCTCTATCCCTGAGCCGGAACGTAAGGACGAATTCCTCGACAAATACGGAAGCCAGTTCCAGAGGAGTACTCCCAAACCCTTCGCCTACAAGCTTACACGGTTTGCGGCTGCTGCGGCAGTTTTTGCGGCGGTATTCTTTGCGTGGCAAAACCTGGGCGATGCCGGAAAACTTCGCCACGACCTAGGAAACAATACTGTTGATAACATACCGTTTTCCACTTCATCAACAGAGTTTTCCACATCATTGGGGACAACTGCGTTGAAAACCACTTCCCTTTCCGGAAATACCTCCACCACCATTTCCACACGGACTACAGCGGTTTCCGGCGACACAACTGCTACGTCTGCGGTAACTGAGTTTTCAACAGAGTTTACAACAGTGTTGAAAACTACTGACATTTCAACCTCAGAAACCGTAATTTCGACAGAAATCGACATTATCCCACATGAGTTTTCAACATCTCAATCAACAGTGTTGAAAACCACAGAGAAGCTGCCTGCTACAGCCACTACCGCTGTCCACACTTCCCACACATCTGTGTTGAAAACTACCTCGTCCCAGGAAACTACCACCACCGCCGCCGCCCAAACTGTACCCGTGGAGGAACTGCCTGAATCCGCCAGCAGGGAGGTAGTGCCGGAAACCGTCTACCAGAAGTACGACAAGGTGATATTAATGGAGGAACTTGTGAACAAAGAGACTACCGCCGCTCCCGGCTCGGATACGATCTCGCCGGCGGAGGGAGGCGTTCCGGAACTGCTCATAAGCGGCGAAGTTCTGGAGAATTACTACACTGTTGAGGACGGTATAGTGCTGACATACCAGACCGTTCAGGTAACTTACGTTATAATGGGAAGCGCCGTTCAGGAGGGCGATATCATCACCGTCGTCAGCGAGGGCGGTTACGTTCCCATTGACGTGGCGGAGGAGATACTGGAAATTTCTACCGGTATAACCGGCGATGTTTCGGTATACTTCCCCGGTGTGGCTGACGAATCTGACATCGGCAGTGAGAAAAACTTCAACCTCCATGAGGAGGGCAGATACTTCATCATTGTGCCATAACTGACTTTTGGCATCGCCGCTTCACTATTGCAGAAAAGCACCTGTGCATTGTGAATTTATATGTCCTGCGAACTGATTTTTTGTGTCAGAACCCTTGATAAATTCATACCATTGTGTTATAATACAAAGTGGACTAATTTACAGGAGTTGTGTTTATGGAAATCAGTAACAGCTATTATGACGGAGATCTGGGTGCGGTCTGGTCAGCAGAAAGTACTTCTTTCAGCGTCTGGTCACCTTTTGCTGAATGGATAAAGCTGCGTATTTACGACGATTGTACCACTGAGACTCCAGTACAGGAAATTACTATGGAGAATGAGGACGGCGTTTGGAAAGCTACTGTTGACGGTGACCTTTCCGGAAAGTACTATACCTACGTTGTCTGTATCTGCGGAAATACTCGTGAAACTATTGACATCTACGCTAAAAGCGCCGGCGTTAACGGCAAGCGTGGCTATATTTTCGACCCGAAGTCTACCGACCCCGAAGGCTGGCAGGACAGCAAGCCGGTCAAGCTTGAAAAGTATACCGATGCGGTCATTTACGAAGTCCATGTGAGAGACTTTTCATCTGACCCTAATTCCGGTTTCGTCCATAAGGGAAAGTTCGCCGCTTTCACTGAGACTGGCGTTACTAACCGCCTGGATGAAACTATCGGTCTGGACTATGTGGCAGACCTGGGCGTTACGCATATCCACCTTCTGCCGGTTTTCGACTTCGCTACCTCAGATGAGGCAAGCGAGAATCCGCAGTATAACTGGGGCTACGACCCGCTTAACTACAACGTTCCTGAGGGAAGCTACTCCCTCGACCCATATGACGGAAAGTGCCGTGTGAAGGAGTTCAAGGAACTTGTCCTTGCGGCTCATAAGCGTAATATTGGCGTTATCATGGACGTGGTATACAACCACACCTATATGTGGGAGAACTCCGCTTTCACGGCGATCTACCCCGATTACTACTACCGCCAGAACTACGGCGGCGGCTACTCCAACGGCTCTGGCTGCGGCAATGAACTGGCTTCCGAGAGAAGCATGGTAAGGCGGTATATCATCGACAGTCTGTGCTGGTGGGCAAAGGAGTACAAACTGGACGGTTTCAGATTCGACCTTATGGGTCTGCTGGACGTGGAGACTCTTAACCTTGCCGCTCAGAAACTCAGGGAGATAAATCCCTCCATTATCCTCTACGGTGAGGGCTGGACTGGCGGCGCCTCTGCTCTGGACGAAAGCCAGCGTGCTATGAAGTATAACGCAAGAAAAGTGCCGGAATACGCCATGTTCTCCGATGATTTCAGAGATTGCGTAAAGGGAAGCGTTTTCCAGGAGCGAGGCTGCGGATTCGTTAACGGCGATACCTCTGAGCATAGATTCGAGCAGGTTCGCACAAATTTCTGCGGCGGCAACTCCGGCTGGACTGATACTCCTGCCCAGTCAGTGAACTACGTCGAGGCTCACGATAACCTGACCCTCCATGACAAACTGCGTGTATCCATGACTCACGCAAACGAGAGCGATATCCTCAACGCCGAGAAATTGAGTGCGGCACTGGTGTTCCTTTCCCGTGGCATACCCTTTATGCAGGCAGGTCAGGAGTTCATGAGGAGAAAGCCGCTTCCTCAGGGCGGATTCGAGCATAACAGCTATAATTCCCCGGATAGTATAAACAATATCCGCTGGGACGATCTTTCACGTTTCAGACCTCTTGCAGACTACTACAAGGGTCTTATTGCAATAAGGAAGAAGTTCGAGGTGTTCCGCCGTGCAGACCGCAGCGGCATCAGCTTCGGCAGACTCCAGAACGGCGCTCTTACCATTGAAATGGGCGAGTTCCTGCTGGTCATCAACCCCTACTATGCCGATGTTTACTTCGACATCACCGGCGACGTTTACGCCGACAAGTACCGTGCAGCCGACAAGCCCCTTTATAAGGTAAGCGGCATTACAAAGTGCGGCGTTCGCAGTATTCTGCTTGTTAAGAGGACATAAAATTACCGCCCTTGCTTCGGAAGTGAAGCGGGGGCGGTTTGGTTTAACATTTAGTTTTCGTCACCGTTGTCGTTAACGATGAGTTAAAAATAATACTTTGATAAAACACATTTACGTGTTATCTACTATTATAATAACACAATTCCCTAAATTTGTCAACACTGAAATGTGCTATATGTTAGAATTTAAGTACATATACTATTTCCGGAGTTGATTATATGAGCATATATAAAAGAGTCCGTGACCTGCGGGAGGACGCTGATATGACGCAGAAACAGGTGGCGGAAAAACTTTTCATGCACCTGACTCAGTACCGGCGGTATGAGTGCGGCGAAAGCGAACTGCCGCTGAATATCGCTATAAACATCGCACGGCTTTACGGCGTTTCGCTGGACTACATCTCCGGCGTAAGCAATGACAAAAAGGGACTGACACGCTCCACCCTCAGCGACAGCGAAACTGCCCTTGTGCAGAACTTCCGCCGTCTTGACCTGCGCTCTCAGGGCAGGCTTCTGGAACGCTCTGAGGTGCTTCTGGAATCGTCAGAGAAATAATTCTGTTACTATGATATCACTGCGCTGCGGCAAAAGTCAAGCGAATCCATTTTTATATTGCCTGCCGGGAAATTTTCGTTATTATGCCCAAATTGTTTCGGAACTTTTCAACGCCTTCAACAGTACAGCAGCAGATCTCACGGAAAAAGTTGCCTGTGATTTGCCGCTTTACTCCTTTAACATGGTCTTTCGATAAAAAATATATGCCCAAAGGCTTGCACTTTTGTGTGAATTGTCGATTTTAGGCGCTTATATAGCCATTTTACTTGATATTTTCTGTATTTATGATATAATTAAAATAGATGAAAATTGTTAAGTTTGAGACAATCATCATTTTATTCGGAGGTTTTACTAATGGCAGATAAAAACGGAAAGAAGATCACTATTATCGGCGCTGGTAACGTTGGCGCTACTATTGCATATACCTTTGCAGTTGCAGGCACTTGCTCCAACATTGTCCTTATCGACATCAATAAGGAAAAGGCTAAGGGCGAGGCTATGGATATCCGTCAGGGTGTTTCATTCAGCCACAATGTAAAGGTTGTTGACGGTACTTATGACGACGCTGCCGGCTCTGACATTATCGTTGTTACCCTGGGTCTTGCAAGAAAGCCCGGTCAGACTCGTATCGACCTGGCTCAGACAAACGTTAACATCATCAAGGAGGTTATGCCCCCTATTGCTAAGGCTTCACCTGATGCTATCTACGTTGTCGTAAGCAACCCTGTTGACATTATCACTTACACTATTCTCCAGTGTACAGAACTTTCTCCTCAGCAGGTAATCGGTTCTGGTACTGCTCTGGACACTTCACGTCTGCGTTCAAGCATTGCTGACCACGTTGACCTGAGCCCGAACAGCATCCACGCTTATGTATTCGGCGAGCATGGTGATACTTCCATGATCCCCTGGTCTATCACAAACATTGCCGGCGTTCCTATGGAGACTTACTGCGCTGAGCAGGAGCACGCTGTTATCAACGAGGACGAGATCATTGACGAAGTTCGCAAGGCTGGTTCTGAGGTTATCAAGAGAAAGGGCGCTACTTTCTACGCTATCGCAATGACTGTTAACAAGATCTGTGATAACATTCTCCGTGATGCAAATACCACAATGACTGTTTCTACACTCATCAACGACAGATACGGCATCAATGATGTATGCCTTAGCCTGCCTGCTGTAATCGGCTGCCACGGTATTGAGAGAGAGATCACTCCTGCACTGACTGACAAGGAAGTTGAGAAGCTCCAGGAAAGTGCAAAGGCACTGAGAGATGTTCTCGATCAGCTTGAGTTCTAAGAAATAATAAAACACGGATAATAAAAGTCCTCATAAGTATGTGTTGTACTTATGAGGACTTATCTTTTTTGCATAAATATCCATTTTGCCGTGAATAATTATACAGAAGCACTGTTTCAGAAAAATGAATATTTATGCATGAATATAAAAATCCCCGGAACATAGCCAAAAATCGTTCCGGGGAATCTTTTTGTCCGGTTTACCAGATGAATGGTATCAGCCGATACTTTACCTTTTTCATATAGCTATCGTAGCCGGGAAGTTCCTTTGCAAGTACTTTTTCCTCACTGCGTATACGCATTACGATTATGGGAACATACACAAGCAGTACCGCAAATGATACAGGTGAACCAAGTACAAGCCCTGCGGAAGTAAACAGGAAAATTGTGGAAGTATACATCGGGTGGCGGACTATGCCGTACAGCCCGGTGTCGATTACTTTCTGATCCTTCTGGACTTCCACCGTCCGTGAAAGGTAGGTATTCTCACGCAGCACCTCTGCGTACATAAGGTAGGCTGAAAAGAATACTGCCGATGATGCACCTATCGCCCAGTCCGGCATGACTATCCAGCCGAACCTGTGGTTAAGTCCTGCCAAAATAAAAGCGGAAAGAAACATTATCCCGCTTAGCAGTAAGACGGTCTTCTGTTTGCTTTCCGTTTCTTTTGCGTTAAGACGTTTTTCCAGAAGGTACGGATTTCGCAGCATAAGGACTATGCCGACTATCAGCATCGGAATGAACAAAAGCCCGATAAATAGCCACCCGTTCCGGAAAAAAATCGTCCCGGCAGGAAGAAACAGAAGCAGCGATATAAGTACAAATCCCAAAATGAACTTAGTTAGCGCTTGGGCAAGCAATTGCCTGTTCATGTTTCTCACCTCCCCGGTTTTGCGGAATATCCGCATTTTACCCCTTTGGTGCTGCTTCCCCAAGCTGCACCATATAAATATTTTTCAGAGCGACCCCTCGCCCCGTCCCTATCATAACAGATGAAATAACGATAAATCAGGTGTCCGCCGCCCCCCACGCTTTCGCATGGGGGGATAGCGAACGAGGTGATTTATGAAGATGAGTTCGTAAATTATTGAGCCGGAGTTTCCTCAGCCTGCTGTTCAGGCTGTGCCGGCGGTGTGTAGGTGGGTGCAGGTGATGAAGATACATCATCAAGGTCAACGTCTATGAGAAGACCGCCCTCTGAACCTGTAACCTTCGGCATAACGCCGTCCCACTTCTGTATCTGCTCATAAGCTATGACCTTGCCGGAAAGTGACTCCTCCAGAAGCTTGTTAGCGTCTGCCTGAGCCTGTGCCTGAGCGAGAATAGCCTCAGCTTCGGCATTTGCGGCAATAACTTTCTGCTTAGCGCTTGCCTCAGCAACGACTATTGCCTGTTCCTGTTCGGTCTGAGTCTTGAGGAGGTTCTGTTCGGCTACCTGTTTTGCTTCGATAGCGTTGTTGAATTCCTCAGAGAAGTCGAAGTTTACTATATTGAATTTCTCGATATAGATGCCATAGCTGTTGAGTTTTCCGTCAAGGGCAGCTTTTACCTCGTCGCCGACTTTCTGGCGCTCGGTGATAAGTTCCTCAGCGGGATATTTAGCAGTAACCGACTTCATGCACTCCTGAACCACCGGTGCGATGAGTACCGACTGGTAATCAACGCCCACATTCTGGTACATAGCCGGAGAATTTGCGGAATTAAGCTTGTAGTTTACAGCAATGCTGCTGCTTACTGTCTGAAGGTCTTTTGAAACAGCGGAAGCCGGTGCTTCGTAGACCTGTATCTTATTGGACATTGTTTCCACTGACTGTATAAAGGGCGCTTTCAGGTGGAAGCCTTCACTGAATGACACTTCCGAAACCTTGCCCAGTGTCAGTACAACGCCTGTATTACCGGCAGGCACTATAGTAAATGAATTAGCAAGAATAACTATACCAGCGATACCAGCGATGATACCGCCGATGCAGCCAGCACCTTTCTTGGGAGTTCCATCGGTATTTAAATTTCTAACGTTTGCCATATATCTCTCCTGAACACATTTCCGGGTCAGGGTGTGTTATTCCCCGTCAAATATCTTTTTCAGACCCTTCTCCATTTCCGCTTTCAGAACACCGCTTCTGTACGCCATGACCATAACGTACATTGAATCACGGAGCTTTTTCTCGTTCAGCCTTACCTGGTCGGCGCAGTCGGCAAGCTCACGGCTTATAAGCGTCCTCACCGCCTCCGGTCTGAAAGCGATCTCGTCCTCTGCGGTAAAAATAATACGGCAGAGTATATTGTAAAGCTGAATTTCGTCGATGATGTCGTCTGAGGTGTCCTCTACGTCGCCGTTGATGTACTCCATAAGTGAGGCTATCTGCTCAAGCTTCATAGCGCCACGGAGCATATTGATAAGGAGTATCCTCAGCACTTGCTGCTGGGAGTACTTTTTACCTTTAGTAGCGGAAACCCAGCCACGTTTTATCCAGTTCTGGATAGTAGAACCTTCCAGCCCTGTGAGTTTTGAAAGCTGGGAAAGTGTGATACCGCCGGTCATTTCCAGTACGGGCGATATAAGACTGAAAGCCTCATTTCTTGCGGCTTCGCTGTATTTCAATGTAGTACCGGGAATAAGTCTGTTCACGGTCGGTCACTCCTCTCAAACGATATACTGATTATATCATAAGTTCATATGAACCGCAAACCCGTTCTAAAGAAGTTTTAAGGCGAAAATGGGGATTTTTTTGAATTTATCTTACATGATCTCATTATTTCGCATATTTTTAAATCAGTGTATAAAAGAACTGAACCTGTAGACAATATAAATGCACAATTCATAATGCGTAATGTCGAGGGGCGGTGGGGTTACTGGGGTATCCTTACTTTTGCAGACGCTTGAATTCGTAATGCGTAATGCGTAATGCGTAATTATGGTATCGCCTTTCGGCGATGTATTTTAAACTCACAATTAAAAACGTGAGCGAAGCGAACACATTTAATTACGCATTACGCATTACGAATTACGCATTAAATCAAAGAAGGAGGTGGTGGGGAGTGTCGGTTATCCTTATACGCTCGCTCATACTTTATATGCTTGTGGTTTTCGCTGTCCGGCTCATGGGCAAACGTCAGCTCGGTGAACTTCAGCCCTCGGAACTGGTCATAACTATCCTTGTATCCAATATCGCCACGCTTCCGCTGGAAAACGTGGATATCCCCGTTATTGTGGGCATAACGCCTATCCTGTCCCTTGTTTGCTTTGAGGTGCTTGTTTCACGGCTTTGCCTGAAATTCCCCAAAATGCGAAGCCTTATCTCCGGCAGTCCGAAGGTCATTATCTCAGGCGGTAAACTTGACCCGAAAGCCTTGCGAGAACTGCGTTTTTCTGTGGATGATCTCATGATGGCTCTGCGAAATAAGGACGTTTTCGACCTGTCAGAGGTGCAGTTCGCCGTGGTGGAAACTACCGGGTCAGTGTCGGTGATGAAGAAGCAGACTGAGGATAACCCCACCCGCAGCGACCTGGGATTATCTCCAGAAAACGCCGACCCGCCCCAGGTAGTGATCTCCGACGGACAAGTCAGCCAGCAGGGGAGTGAGATCCTGAAAAATGCCGGTATATCGCTGAAAAAAGCTGCCGGAGGACTGCCGCCTGACAAGGTTTTCTTCCTTGCCGCAGACAGCCAGGGAAACATCTGCCTTGTGCCGGAAGGAGGACTTCATAGTGACAAGAACTAAACTCAGCGCCGCAATTCTCATTTCCCTTATTATAATAAGTGTATGTTCAGGAACATGGGTCAGCAGCCGTTGTAGCCGCATCATAGCCCACACGGAACAAGTCATATCCCTCATGAGTTACGGCGATACTTCCGCCGCCGCCAGAGAGTGCAAATCCCTTGCACTGGAGTGGGAGCACTTCCGCCATACCGCCTCGGTGCTGATGCTTAATTCCAGGCTAACGGATATCGACCGCCTTTGCTCCCGGCTTGAAGCGGAGAACATTCCGGACGAGTCGGAACTGTCAGAAATGCATCACCTGCTAACTATCCTGAAAAACAGCGAAATACCGACATTTCACTCGATTTTCTAACAAGTAAGCTAATTTAACTTATTCATCGAAAGTATAAAACTACTCACTTAATTAACCAAATCCACCTGCAATTTATTGTAAAAAGTGCCTAAAAGGTAAAAGAATAATTCTACAGCCAAACCCTATGCAAAATGCACAAATAATATTGACTTTTTTCTCCACTCGTGATAAAATTAAGTATGTAAAGAGCAGTTTCGCCCAGAGGGATTTACGGCGATACTGCTTCGGAAAGTTTACTGCACTGGGCTTTCCAAGAGGGAAAAATTCAAATTTCATGGGAGGGTACTATGAAAAAATTCAATCCATTCAAGCGGTTTGTAAGCGTTTCTGCTGCTGCCGCAACTATCCTTTGTTCTCTGAACATTGCTCCTGTCTCTGTTTTTGAGGCTGATGCTGCTGAGGCTATGAAGCCCTTCGAGATCACTCAGAACATGAAGATAGGCTGGAACCTGGGTAATACCATGGACGCTACTGCTTCCAATATCAACGGCGTTCTGGAGTCCGCTGGCGTTGAGACTGAGACTTGCTGGGGCAACCCCAAGACTACTCAGGAAATGATCGACGCTGTTAAGGCTAAGGGCTTCAATACCGTTCGTGTTCCTACCACATGGTTCCAGCACCTTGACGCTAACAATCAGATCGATCCTGCATGGATGGCAAGAGTCAAGGAAGTTGTTGACTACTGCATCAAGGACGATATGTATGTTATCCTCAACGTTCACCACGAGAACTGGGTAAACCGTGCTGACCTGGGTACTGCTTATGATGAGATGCACACAAAGCTTATGGCTATCTGGCAGCAGATCGGTACAGAGTTCGCAAACTACGATCAGCACCTCATCTTCGAGTGCATGAACGAGCCTCGTGCTGTCGGCACTACTCACGAGTGGTGGGGACCTCTGGACAGCGAAGTTGATACTATCAACAAGCTGAACGCTGATTTCGTAAAGCTCATCAGAAGCATTGATTCTCCTTATAAGGATACTCGTCTGCTGATGATCCCTGACTACTGCGCTTCCGGCGATAAGAGCATCTACTCCAAGCTTGTAGTTCCGGACGACGACTACGTTGCAGTATCTATCCACGCTTACTCACCTTACAACTTCACAATGAACAACGGTGAGGGCGGATATCACGAAACATTTACAGGAAGCTTCCAGACAGAGCTTGAGGGAATCCTCCAGAGCCTGCGTGATACATTTATTGAGAATGATATCCCCGTTGTTATCGGTGAGTTCGGTTCTTCCAACTTCAATAACCTTGATGCAAGAATCGCATGGGCTGATACATACCTTACAAACGCTAAGAAGTACGGTATTCCCTGCGTTCTGTGGGATAATAATACAATTAGCAACCCCAAGGATCCCGGCGAGTGCCACGGCTACCTGAACAGAGCTGCTCTTAGCTGGTACACTGAGTCAGAGGGCGTTATCGACAAGATGATGAGCGTTCTGGCTGATGACAGCATCGAGTGGGGCAGCGAGGGTCACAAGCCCGAAGTAAGCCACAAGGATCTGAGCGAGGGTACTGTAGTTCTCCAGGGACCTGAGGAGATCGACGCTTCCAAGGGTACTGAGGCTGCTGGCTACAAGAACTCTACACCCAGCAAGGACATCACATGGGCTGCCCTTGAGGGTAACGAGGTTGCTGTAAAGTACACAGGTACACTTCCTGTTGTTGCAGTTTCAAATGCTGACTGGGGCGACTGGAGCGAGGTAAGCGCTTACGACGTTGACGAGGCTAACGGCATCGCTTACTATGCTGCTTCTCAGATCGCTAAGGCTTGGAAGGGCAGCGACCTTTCTGAGATCGCTCACCTCCAGTGCAGAACTGACGGCATTACAACTATCGAGTCTATCTCTATCCTGGGCGCTGGCGAGATCGTTATCGAGATCCCTGAGGATAAGACAAAGAAGTACCCCATCGAGTTTATGGACACTGTTGCTGAGGATACTCTGCTCATCGGCTTCGAGGGCGAGCCTGGTACAGTTACAAACGGCTGCGTAGGCTTCATGACTGACGAGTGGACACAGATCGAGTGGAACGGCACTATCGACGAGCAGGGCAATCTTAACATCATGATCCCTGTAAGCGAGTTCCCTGAGAGCGTAAAGAATGCTGAAGTTCAGATCTGGTATAATCCTGAGCTGGTTGATATGACTTTCTTCGGCGTACAGAGAGCATCTGAGGCTTCCACAATGCCTACTACTACAACTACTTACGATACACAGACAACAACCACTTCCGGCGATATCACAGGCACTCTGCCTGCATGGTATGGTCTGGGCGACGTTGACGAAAGCGACGACATCTCTGTTGCTGATATCGTAACTGTTCTCCAGTACTGTGCAAACAAGGAAAAGTATGATTTCAAGAACAGCGAGTGCCTGAGACGTGCAGACGTTAATGGTGACGGCGCTGTAACTGCTGACGATGCATTCATCATTCAGCAGGTTGACGCTAAGATCATCGATCGTATGGATCTTCCTTACACAAAGTAATTACATCTGCGAACTTGACAGGAAAGTTTTTGACATAACCTGATTTGTTCCTTACTTCTTCAATATATTGTCTGATCTGTGTGTAATGAAACAGCCACCGTGTTAAGCGGTGGCTGTATTTTTATACCTTGAACCCCATTTGGCGGAAAGCGTCGATAGCGTCGCCAAGTATAGCCGCATTTGTAGCGGATACCGAGTGGAGCAGGAGTATCTCTCCGCCGTGTGCGGAGTTTTTCAGCTTTTCAAGTGACTCAGCCGGAGAGGGCTGGGCATCGGTCTTCCAGTCCACATACGCATAACTCCAGAAAAGTGTCTTATAGCCGCAGTCCTGTGCGATCTCAAGGGCTTTTTCGGAGTATTCGCCGCAGGGACAGCGGAAGTACTGCATTTCGTAGCCGTAGTTATTGCGGACGTAGTCGTGCAGGGACATTATCTCCTCACGGGCAGCCTCATCCGAAAGTGTGGGGAGGCTTGCGTGGGTCATGCCGTGGTTGCCGATAACGTGTCCTTCAGCGATCATTCGCTTGACCAGGGATTCCTCCTTTTTGGCGTAGTCGCCGGTAAGGAAGAATATGGCGTGGACGTTCTTCTCTTTCAGCGTGTCGAGGATCTGTGCGGTGTAGCCGTTTTCGTAGCCCTGGTCGAAAGTTATAATGATACGGTTCTGGTCGGGAGTTATGGCGCAGGCATCGAGTCCGCCGAATCTCTCCGAGAATGATACCGCATCAACAGGGCGGTTAAACTGGTCTGTTGCCGTACCCTGACCGTAGCCTATCTTAGTGCAGTCAGCCGAATAAACCGGAGACACTACAGCGGCAGAAGCGGTCAGCAGAGCGGCGCAGGAAGGCAGTATCTTCATGGCTATTCCTCCTGTTGCGGAAATGTCCGCAATAGTAGTATGCGCCACAGAGAAAGTGGTATACATAACAAAAAAAGGGAGCGCATCAAAGCGTTCCCTTTAGAACCTGTCCACATAGGGTGAATGTACGGATTTTCAGGCATAATTTTGTCGGTGGCAAGGCAAAAATCCGCCGACGGGCTGTCGCCCTTCAAGGATTTGGGGCGTAGTCACCGGCAAAATTTGACGAAAATAAGTAGT
>JAGBJO010000041.1 GCA_017934425.1 Ruminococcus sp. | reverse complement strand
TACCAGTACAGATAAGGTTGAGCGACGGCAAAAGTCGTTATTCTACTAAGTAAGCGAGCGTGCGAGCGACAACGTGATATGCGGTCAAGCTGGCTCCAGCTTGCAAGCTGGCGCAGCTTGACCACGGACACGTTGCCGCTTGCTTGCGCTCGCTCACTTTTTTAGAAACGGTGATTTTGCCGTCGCTCAACCCGCTTTTCAATGGTACTACGTTCTATTCAAAAATTCCTGTAAATTTGTCGTTTTACAGTTTTTCAAAAGAACTCTGTACCAGTACAAACACGGTTGAGCGACGGCAAAAGTCGTTATTCTACTAAGTAAGCGAGCTTGCGAGCGACAACGTGATATGCGGTCAAGCTGGCTCCAGCTTGGCTTGGCTTGGCTTGCTTATTCTATGATGAAGGAGGTGAAGAGGTTGTAGGAGTTTTCGGTTTTTTCGATAGTTGCGCTGACTGTGTGGAAAGGTGTTCCGTCAGCATAGTAGTAAACTGTGCGGACGCTTATCTCGTCATCGCTGATGCTCAGTATCTCGGTATTTTCCTGAATGTCAGCCATATCCCACTTGAACACAGGCTCTTCACCGCTTACGAATATGGGGTCGCCCTCGTCCTGGCGAATATACAGCGTACCGTCCTGGGTGATGAACTTTCCGCCGATAAGGTCAGGCATGAACTGGTCAATTGCCTCGTCGGTGAAGTACAGCTTAGTATACTCCTTTATGCCCTCCAGCGGGTCACTGATTCCCTCCATAGCGTATCCACTAAGAGCGTCGCCCAGGGTGTAGCTTGATGCGTACTTTGCGTAGCTTACGCCGTCCACTTCGATCATGTCGGAAGTGTCGCTGTTCTCGGCGCTGGAGAAGTTGCGGAGGAAGTCGTAGTAGCACTGCATCATCACATAAGCATCGTACTCCACAGGTGAACCCACATCAACGCTGTCAATTTTCCAGGTGCCGCCGTCATCAACGATGCGGAACCAAACCGGTGCGCCGGTATCGCTGGTGGGGAAAGCGCAATAATGCTCGGTAACAAGGCGCTGTACGGTGAACCAGCCGTCGCCGGAATCCACAATTTCCGCTTCGCTGCCGAAGAACTTTTCATCTGGCTGCTGGTGGGGGATCTTTGAGTAAAGCTCGCCGTTATACTCGATATAGTCGCTGAATCCGAACGAAACCGGCTCGCCTGACGGGTCAGTTATCTGGTCAAGCTCAAAACGCTCACCGGTAGGACACAGGCTATAATTGCCATAGTCAAAGTAGGAAGTGAAGCTGCTGCCGAAACCGGTTCTTGGGAAGTCGGATTCGCCGCTCTCTGTCAGTCCAAGTACGGAATCGGTAAGATACTGACGTGCGAAGTTCTTAATATCCTCGATAGACTTGAACCTCTCGTCATTGACCTTGTAGTAAGTCTCACTGATCTCCCACTCGTCAAAGCTCTCGGAATAGCTGAGGTGGGGATTGAAAGTGATGCTCTGGCTCTCGTCCACGCTCAGACCGTACCACTGGAGCATACGGTAAACGTCCGCATAGCCGGCAGTTAACTCATAGGCAGAAGCAAGGAGAGCATCGGGGTCGGTGTTGTCGGTGGAATAGGTTGCTTCCTCGGTGGTATTTTCCTCCTCGGTGGTCACTTCCTCTGTTTCGGTAGAAGCCTCGGTTACAGTCTCCACCTCACAGTTAGCGGAGTTGTTGTTGTTGTTGGGCGAGCCGTTTCTGCTGATGAAGTAGAAGCTTCCGCCGATACCTGTAACAGCCAGGACTGCGGCAGCGGCAATACCTACGGCTTTATACCAATGGGGACGGCGGTATACCTCAACACCGGAAACCTGTTCTTCATGCCTTTCTTCATTTATCTGGTTATTATACTTTCTTTCGCTCATGGCAAATATCCTCTCTTTCTCCTCCTCGCTAAGGACGGGGAAGTTATCAGCGATATCCTCAATGGTGTGCTGATCGATATTGGTAAAAAGATCCTCTTTTTTGTTCATAATGAAGCCTCCTTGATACCTGATAATTCCAGTAATTTTCTAAGCTTACCCCTTGCACGGACAGAGCGTTTGTGGACTGCTGCCTCGGACATTTCCAGTGAATTGGCGATTTGCCGTGCAGAGCGTCCGTAGAAGAATTGCTGGACGATAATTGACGAATCCGGCTCACCCAGTTCCTTGATTCGTTTGTATAGGATACTGTTTCGCTCGTTTTCCTCGGACTGTCTGACTATATTATCGCTGCCGGGGATAGAAGCGGATAGCTGTTTGTCGATGTAAATGGTATCCGGTGATGACTGTGAAGACAGCCTGCGGTATGTGTCGATCGCCTTACGTTTAGCTACGACGGAGACAAGTGCTTTAAGACTGGCATCGCCGCCGGTAAGTCCCTTATCAATACAGCGGTATAGTTCAGCAAAAGCATCGCTGACACATTCCTCTATATCCTCACGGGAACCCACGGAGCGGAGTTTATTTGCAGCTACGGCGTAAACGTAGCTGACGTATTCTTCAAAAAAAGCCCGTCTGCCCTCGTGAGGGGAGCTATGCATCAGAGACAGAAGCTGGCAGTCATTCATAATAATCACCTCAGAAAATATATGCGCATATATGAAGCAGGTTTCAGGTGCTTCACTAAATACACTCGAAGAAAGTTTTTTGAAATGGACATGGTTTTAAAAAATTTTTTTGCAGGCTGATATAGATGCAGAAAACCGCCCGGAAGCAGTACCACGTACCGCAGCCGGACGGCATTATAAATTATGATCTATGCGCCGCTAAATTTGATTTTACAAATTCAAAAGCAGCTGTCAGAATGTAGGATATACCAAAGGTTATAACTGTCATGAGTATCAGCATAAGGAATCCAAGCTGCTCAAAGGGGTTTATCTGCATTACCACCAGCATGAACTTCAGTACTGCCATATGCACCAGGTATATACCAAAGGAGTACTTCGATATCTTTCCGGCGATAACGTCCAGCTTGCCCCAGGACTTCTGCTCAGTCCCACGCATAAGGAGGAACGCTCCCAGCGAACCCAGTATGATGACCGGTGAGGAGTAGTTGCCCAGGTAGCTGTTGATGAACTCCTGTCCGCCTACAAGCCCCACATAGGTAAGCACTACGGTAGCAAATGCGTAAACGCCAATAAACGCCCCCGCTGCCGGTTTCCGGAAACAGCCGTACTTGTGAAGCATATATCCGCCGAATAAATAAAGCGGGTATATACTGTACACGAAGATGTAAAAGGGAAGCTTAACATCAAGAGCCGCTTCTAACATTGGAAGCAGCGACGTTCCCACGGCGTACAGTATCATTATATACCTCAGTTCGCTTTCCTTGACGTTCCGGGTAACTATCCTGTACACCGGCAAAGTGACGTATATCGCCAGCATAAGGTAAATATACCACATATGCTTCCAGCCAGTACCCATATATACGTTCTGCACTCCCCGGACGAAAGTACCCAGCGTCACCGACTTTTCCACAAAGATGCCGTCGAAAAGTGAAAACAGCAGGGAGAAAACGATAAGGTCGATTATCATTCGGGGAATGTACTTCCGGTAGATCTTCTTGGTATCAGTATTCCTTGCCGGGTCGAGAAGGAGTGCGCCGCTGCTCATTACGAAAGCAGGCACAGCCCACGACATAAGGTTTCGCACGCTCATCGCCAGCATATGCTGCCCAGTAGTCAGGGCAAATGCGTCGGCGGCGTAGAACGTGTGCAGCACCACCACCGCAAAGCACGCAATGGCTTTCAGGCGATTGAGGTAAAGTATCTTACCGGAACTCAATAGAACAGTCCTCCGCCCTGGAGACAGCCGCCGTTAGGATCAGGGTCATTAGCTACAGGAGCTTCTGTAGCAGGCTGAGGGTCGGGCTGAACAGGCTCAGGATCGGGAGTGTAAACCGGCTCAGGATCAGTCTGAACGGGAGTAGGGTCGGGAGTATATGCCGGCTCCGGGTCAGGTGTGTACGCAGGCTCAGGGTCGGGAGTATACGCAGGAGCGTCATTTCCGCCTGTATAGCCGTTATTTCCATCGCTGCCGCTATTGCCTGAGTTATCCGGAACGTTCTGCTGAGAACCGTTGTCAACAGCCGCAGGAGCGTCCGGCTCAGCGGACTGAGTATCCTTACCAGCTATCATAGCCTCAGATTCCTTGGTGGAAGTCTTCTCATTTGTTACCTTGGACTCGTAGCTGATGAAAACGATATCGTCCTCGCAGTCGATAGAAGCCTTGTCCATAGTATCAAAGGGGAACTGGTGAAGCTCAGCGGTAGTATTATCGCTGAAAGTAAGCTTTACAGTGTAAGCAGTTGAGAGGACGGGTGTATTATTCTCAGGAAGGGCATTTGCAGCCGCATCAGGAGCAGTGTAGTAGAGTACACGCTTCTCGTCCTTTTTGAATGTGTCGTCCTTTTCCAGCATATTCTCCGGGTAGTCGTCCTCGTCGTCAGACTTGACAGTGAAGGCGATGATGTCCTTTCCGGTATTGTTGGTAAGTTCCGGAGCATAAGCGCCATCTGCCTTCTTGCCGATAGTCTTGACTTCCTCAGCAGCTTCTGTAGTTGCTGCAGCAGCAGTTGTGGAAGCAGCCTCGGTGGTAGAAGCGGCAGTTGAAGCCGGCTCAGTAGCCGTAGGACTTGTGGGCGCTGACCCGATAGCGCTTCCGCAGCCTGTAAGGGTCAGAGCCATGATGATAGATGTAAGTATCAGTTTTTTATTCATATTAGCCTCCGAATCAGCTCATTGTAGTTTCTTTAACGTAACGCCATGTACCAGACTGACCATAGTTTATCATATAGCCGTTGTAGCCTGTCTCGTTGGTGAAGTCAGGGTCGCAGACGTAGGTAGTGCCGTTCACAACGACTTCAACCCATGAGTGAGGGCCATAGCCGCCTGCAAGAAGCGGAACTTTACCGGATATCTGGTGAGCCTCATAGCCCATAGACTTCGCCATTTCGCAGAACATAGCCGCCATAACGTAGCAGTTGCCCTTGCCGTTCTTGAAGCCGTAGTCAGCGTACCACTCCATAGAAGTATCGGCAGTCTGGGGCATATCAGCGGTGTGACCGTAGTAAGGAATAGCAGCAGCGGCTTTGAAAGCAGCCTGCATATCCCAGCCTACAGCGTTGAGTTTGGCAGCAGCCAGTGGGTACTTATGTGCATTTGTATCAGAACCGGGCTTTTTGATGAAAGCGCAGTTAACGTAGCCCTTAACACCGTTATACTCTGCATAAGCCCACAGACCGTCGGTCTTGAGAACGTAGAACTGAGCATTTGCAGGGATAGAACCTACGGTATTTGCATTTATCATAGGAGAAACACGCTGGTTCAGGTAGATAGTAACGCCGTAAGTTGTGTACAGTTCGCCGGCGTGGGTGGTAGTGGTGGTAGCAGTAGTCACGGGAGCGGTTGTAGTAGTGGTTGCGGTAGTTGTAGAAGTTGTAGAAGAACTTACCAGAGAAATGTAGTCACAGCTTACCCAGCCTGAAACGCCGTTGTAAACTGTATGAGCCCAGCCGTTATAGATGCTTGTAACGTAGAACTGTGCGCCAGCCGGGATAGAACCTAAAATATCGCTGTTTGTTGAGTAGGACTTTCTGATATTCAGACCGGTAACAACGTTCTTGGTGGTATAAAGGTCGCCGGCAGGCTTAGTGGTAGTAGTTGTTGCTTTGGTGGTTGTAGTTGTGGTTGTAGTGGAAGTAGTTGTTGTGGTGGTAGGCTTGGTAGTGGTAGTAGTTGTAGTGGTGGTGGTTGATGATGTTGTAGTTGCAGCAGAAGTTGTAGAAGTGGTAGTACCAGCAAGTGTGATGTAATTGCTGTTTACCCAGCCGGTGATACCGTTGTAAGTAACCTGTGCCCAGCTTCCTGAAGTATTTGTAACATAGAACTTTGCATTAGCCGGGATAGAACCAAGTATATCCGCAGAAGTGGAAGCAGTCTTTCTTATGTTCAGACCTGTGGTAACATTGTAGGTGGTGTACAGGTCTCCGGCAGGGGTAGTGGAAGTAGTAACCGGAACGGTAGTTGTCGAAGCGGTAGTAGTTGTAGTAGTTACGGGAGCTTCTGTCGTTGTGGTAGTAACCGCCCCTTCCTCAAGCCATGCAATATACTCGGAAATAGATTTACTACCGCCAGAGGAAAGGTGTGCATAGTAACTGAGGATAAGCGAAGCGTCGTTGGAAGTGATGAATCCGTCGGAATCCAAATCAGCGGCGGCTATCTGTCCTTCGCTGAAAGTAGGTGATTCTGCAACAGAGATCCTTGAATACTCCTCCAGAGTAAGTGAAGCGTCAGCAGAGGTAACGGACTGATCGCCGTTAACATCGCCGAGGCTATAGATGATGTCGGCATTGGCGCTGTCTGTATCGGCTGCACAAACGACTACTGCGGGAATATTAACAGCAGTAGAAACACCGATCATGGCAGACAGAACAGGTGCCATAAATTTGCTTGGTAACATATTTGCTCCTTTACACAATGAAAATATATCGTGCCCGTCCGGGCATATCCACAACTAATATTATAACGCAGTAAGGACGTAATGTCAAGTTTTTAGGTGATAAGGAAAAGTAATAGTTCTGCAAAGTTTTTGTAAAGATTCAACACAGTTGTGGAAAATGTTGAAAGCCGATGTGCTTTCCTATTTATAATAACGTTCAGGAAGGGAAAAACGTGCATCTCAAAATGTAAATTTTCTGTGAACGGATATAAAAAGAAGGGAACTCCCCATAAAGGAGAGTTCCCAAAAGTGGAAATATTAAGGCAACACCGCACAGAGATTGCGGTGCAGATACGCAGTCAGATTTTTCGGCAGATTGTGCAGAAATTTTGCAGGCATACTGACGTATGTCAAAAAATTTATGTGCAAGATGCCGGAAAATATGCAAGTATATGCGCTGC
>JAGBJO010000040.1 GCA_017934425.1 Ruminococcus sp. | reverse complement strand
GCACGTCTTTTCGTCAAATTTTGCCGGTGACTGCGTTAAAAATCCTTGAAGGGCGACAGCCCGTCGGCGGATTTTTGCCTTGCCACCGACAAAATTATGCCTGAAAATCCGTACATTCACCCTATGTGGACAGGTTCTAAAATATATTACATGAAAGTTTTGCCCCGGTGCAGTTTCATATGAACTGCTTCGGGGCGATATTTTTTATTTGTAAAATAATTGTTGAAATTCTGCCGGATATGTGTTACAATAAAAATAACCCTTTACAAAGGAGGACTTCCAATGTTAAAAATTCTGCTGGTCGAGGACGATATCCAGCTTGCCCGCAATCTTAAAGACTTTCTGCAAAACGAAGGCTACAGCGTCACCCACAAGGAGGGGCAGACAAGCGGTCTGGAGGCTTTCTCACAGGCTTCCTACGACTGCGTACTCCTTGACCTTTCACTGAAAGACGGCAGCGGTTTTGCGGTATGTTCAGCGATACGTGCAGTTTCAGACATTCCCGTTATCATACTCACCGCCTCCGCTGACGAAGCCTGTACCGTTGCAGGGTTTGAACTGGGTGCGGACGACTTCATCGGCAAGCCTTTCCGTCCCCGTGAACTGGCTGCCCGTATCAAGAACGCTCTGCGTCATCATTCAAAAGCTCCCACGCTTCTCAGATGCGGCAGCGTTACCCTTGACCCTGCCCGTGGTTTGGCTTCTAAAAACGGCGCTGACCTGTATCTGTCGCCTATCGAGTACCGTCTGCTGCTGGTATTCCTCAGCAATAAGGGCAGGCTGCTGACCCGTGACAGGCTTGCAGAGGAACTTTGGTCGGTGTCAGGAGAGTTCGTCTCAGACAACACCCTGAACGTGTACATCAAGCGCCTGCGTGAGAAAATCGAGGACGACCCCTCACGGCCTGCGATGATACTTACCGTCCGTGGAATGGGCTACAAGGCGGCTGAGATATGAAGATAGCTCAGGTATTAGTTATGGCAGCGGCAGTCGTCGGCTGCTTCTTCGTAAGCGTACCGGCGGGATCCATTATGGCGGCTGCTTTTGCGATAGTTACTGTTATGCAGATCAACATCGACCTGAAACGCAGAAAAAGCCTGATGCGACTTTGTGACGAAATAGATAAGATACTCCACGGCGCTGAGAGCGTTGACCTCGCTTCCTACAGCGAAGGCGAAGTCGGGATCCTTACCGCCGAGATACAGAAAATGACCATACGCCTGCGTGAGCAGAACAGCGCTCTACGTGACGACAGGGAACTTTTCCGTGAAGCGCTGGAGGACATCTCCCACCAGCTAAGAACGCCACTTACGTCCCTTATGCTGATTATCGGCACTCTCCGCCGCAGCGATATCTCCCAGGAAAAGCGAATGTCTGCAATGCGTGAAATGAATGACCTGCTTCTGCGAATGAAGTGGATGATAGAGACTATGCTGGGTCTTTCACGTATCGAAGCAGGAGCGGTGGTATTCCAGCGTGAGAAGCTTTCCATGAACCAGCTTATCCGGGATTCCCTTGAACCTATCGCCATATCCCTTGAACTGAAAGATATCGCCGTAAAGACGGAATGCCCGGAGGGGCTTTTCATCGAAGCCGACCGGCGCTACACCTGCGAGGCTGTGACGAATCTGCTGAAAAACGCAATGGAGCATACCCCTTCCGGCGGCTCGATAACCATAAGTGCTTCCGATAATGGAGTATACCGGGGAATGGTCATTGCCGACACCGGCTGTGGTATCCCCGAAAACGAGCTGCCGAAGATATTCGACCGGTTTCACAGCGGTTCAGACGGAAAAACCGGCTACGGAATAGGACTCGCCTTTGCCCGGAAGATAATATGCTCCCAAAACGGCAGCCTTATTGCCGGAAATCTGAAAGATGGTGGGGCGTATTTTGATATGCGTTTCTATCATTCTACTGTATGAATTTTGATACATAAAAATGCCCCGATGCGGTCTTTCAGAACACGCTCCGGGGCATTTTTGCAAAAAAATACTCCGGTTTTTCCGGAGCATCTTTTTCCTATTGTAAGAATATTTGCCAGCTTCACCCAAACAACTTATGAGAAGTAGTTGCGGGTACCGTCGCCATAGAAGCTGTAATAACCGTGAGAGAATGCGCTGGGGTCAGCGAAGTAAAGATCGACCGCCTGCTTAACGCTGTCTGTCACATATGATGAAAATGTAGTAAGGTTCACATATTTAGAAGAACCGCTAAACTGGTAGGGCTGTGTCAGAACGCCAACAACAGAATTGGGGTACAGAGGACTATTGACTCTGTTCATGATTACCTCAACGACTTTAGCCTTATCAGTAACGTCTATCCAATTGCAGCCTGCCTCATGAGCAACTGCATTACATAGAACGATGTAATCGGACTCAGAAATGGGGAGTGAAGAAGTTTCTTCTGATGCCGCCGGTGCTGCGGGCACTTCCTCGGTATACTCAGGGGTCTGTACTTCCGGCTCTGTTTCAGCCTCAGTCTCAGGCTCGCTGTACGCTTCGGTCTCCTCCTCATAGATTATTTCCTCAGGAGCATCTGCATAGTCGATCTCCTCAGGCACCTGTGTATCGTATTCAAGCACCTCAGTGGACTGCTCTGTCTGTGGCTCTGTCCAGGTCTGTACAGCAGCCTCGGTCTGGGTCTGTACCTCACTATTAGCAGGTGCCCAGGCATCAACAGCATTAATATCAGCGCTAAGCTGAACGATGCTTGCAGTAGTTACAACATTTGAAGCAGTATCAATGGCGGTGGTATATGATACTGTAGAAATTGCCTTTGTAGTGGTAGTGGAAGTTTTGCTGGCTGTGGTAACGGCTGTGGTTGCTGTGGTGGTCGAGATCACGATCTCAGCAGCGGGTTCGCAAGCTGTCTCGCTGATCTGTTCAACGCATTTCTTTGGGGTAACGGGGCTAACAACAGGTGAAGTAGCATACACTGCAAAAAGTCCGCAGAATATTGCAGAAGTGACACCACCAAAGATAGTCGCTGCAACTTTAGCTTTTCTCATCAACTCAATCCTTTCCTCGAAAAGCATTCGTAAATTTCGTTCGTTCAACGAACTGTGACTATATTACCACATTCTTCCGCAAAAGGCAACAGTTTTGAAACCGATTCCATTTTCGGCACAAATATTTTTTTCTTGCAAGGGGCATTTTAGTGAAAATGACACATAATTTATTAAGCTGAAATGAACGAAATATGTATGAATGTTTTATAATTCAAAAGAATGAACAGAAATTTATTACAAACCCGTAACAAATGTAGCCAGTCTTAATTATTACCGTAAGTATAATTTAACATACATATTACCAGAAACTCAGGGAAAAAACCAACGTAAATGCGAGATTTCCAGTGGGTAACAGTGGTTTTATTTACAAAAGGTACATGAGGAGTGGTTTCAAATGGTATCAAATAGTTACAGTTTGTAACTTTTGATTTCAGAATCCGACAAAAATCTACCGTCAAAATACCTAAATGGGCTGCTTTTGGATTTTTCGGCATCGACGGCAAAATCACCATAAGTTTTGCTCGTTTTTAAAAGATTTAAAGCTGATTTAACGAATTTCGCTTAACATAGCCGATTGAAGGTTGTAAATAACACCTAAAGATATAACAAATAACAAGGCGGAAGCAAGTAACAGTCCTGCTTCCGCCTGATTTTTATGTATTTTCAGTTGTTTCTGTAGCGATCGTTGTCGTTTCTGGAGGCATTTCTGTAGTACTTTCGGCTGCCCCGGTTATGACTTTCACCTCCTCGAAACGGATGGTAAGGTTGTTATTCGGCATCTCAAACGCCGCCGGAAGCCCGTTTTCGTCCACTCGCAGTGTATACTCTCCGGCATCGAGAGTGCCGCTGATTTCCAGACAGCCGTTATTTTCCGTACCGGAAAGCTGCTCCAGACGGGCGTTTGTATCAACGGCTTCGATAAGGTCAAGGGTCATCGCCTTCACAGGAAGCGCTGATTTTGGAACGGAAAAGTTCAACCCCTTGTAGTTTGCGGTCACGGTACCCTGACTGAACGTCATCTGAACTCCGCTTAGAGTGTTTGGCGAATCGAACTGGAGCTGCCACTCGCCGTCACCGAATCGCTTGATAGTTCCCTCAGCGTTCAGGCGTTCCAGATCGAGGGTCATGTGCGCTTCAAAGGCGTTCCCCAGACCATTTTCCCTGCTTTGACTTGCGAGGTTTGGCGAATTACAGCCGGTTATGCAAACTACTGTGGCTAATGGCAAAAAAACAGACGCTAAAATTTTTTTCATACTATCGCTCCTTGAAAAGAATTATAGAAGAAATTTTAACGTCTGTAATTTTTGCTGTTTTAACTACTCTTTTAAATAGTATAGAAATACTCTTTTTAAATAGTATATCAGCTTCTCTGTTTTTCTTTGAGTATCCTGAACGCATCCGACAGGCAATTTATCATATCACTTGGCAGCATTGCCTCCTGACCGAACTTGTCTGCGGCAGCGTCACCGGCAAGTCCGTGGATATATACACCGGCGCAGGCTGCATCGAAGGGATCATATCCCTGAGCTGCAACTGAGCCTATGATACCGGCGAGAATATCTCCCGAACCGCCACGGCTCATACCAGCGTTGCCGGTATGGTTCACGGCAGTTACTTTACCGGCTGCAACAAGCGTACCAGCGCCCTTCAGCACCACGATAACATCAAGGTTCTCAGCAAACTTTTCAGCCGCAATGAAGCGGTTGCCGTTGATAGTAGCCGGGTCGCTCTTGAGAAGCCTTGCCATTTCGCCGGGGTGCGGGGTGAGGATTATCTGTGCGCCTGTGTGTCTGTTCATTAATATATCTATGTCCTTGACGATGCAGTTTATTCCGTCCGCATCAACAATTACTATACCCTTTGCGTTATCCAGGACGAATCTTGTCAGAGCAAGGGTATCCGGGGTAACTCCCATTCCGCAGCCGATAACGATTGCGTCGGCGGACTGGATAGCCTCAGTGAGGGCTTCCTTATTGTCGTCAAAGAGCATGAATCCGTTGTCATCGCTTTCGAGGGTGATGAATGTAGCCTCCGGAGCGAGGAGTGAAACAGTGTCAACGCACTTTTCCACGGAAGCAAGCCTTACGATTCCTGCACCGCTCCTGAGAGCGCCCTGAACTGCGAAAGCTGCAGCACCACGCATATTATTGCTTCCGGCGATTATGAGGACAGTGCCGAAAGTTCCCTTATGTGCATCACGTTCACGCTTTCTTGGGAAACCTGCAAGCTGTTTCCGGTCAAGGCGGATATACTTCTTTTCGCCCTCGATAGCGCTCATAGCCATGAAAGGTATTCCGATATCTGCCACAGTTATTTTACCGCAGTACTTTTTCAGCGGAAACTGGGTCATGCCGGTTTTCAGGCAGCCGAAGCAGACCGTTTCGTCAGCTTTGAATATACCAGGAGAAACAGAACCGTTAGCGCAGTTTCCTCCGCTGGGAACGTCTGCGGCAATTTTGTAAGCGCCAGTACCGATACTGAATATCGCCTTGATATCGTCCTCAAGTTCGCCGTGAAAACCAGTTCCGAAAACGCCGTCTACAAGTATATCAGCACCGATAACTGCCGTCCGGACGGTACTCATACGCTCCTTTTCACGCAGGAGGATACGCTCAACGGGGGTCAGTTCCGTTTTAGCCCTGAGAGAGGAAACGTCCTTGTCCTGAATGGTCATATAATCCAGTTCAGCGGCTTCAATAGCGGCTTCCACATTTTCGCTGCGGTAGCCGGTTATGACCTTAACTCTGTCAGGCATAGCGGCAAAGGCTTCCTTTGATATATCGGTAGTCGGCTCGCCTATAAGGTTGACTACAGAAACGTTATACCCCTTGTAAACCAGTCTCTCTGCCGCAACGAAGCAGTCGCCGCCGTTATTGCCCGAACCTGCCAGGAATACTATCTTAGGGTCGTCGGTCTGGATATTGTCGCTATGGCAAATATCCATAATGACCTCAGCCAGTTTAGTACCGGCGTTCTGCATGAGCTGTTTCTTGGAAACTCCCAGTTTTTCGGATTCATTTTCGATTTTAACCATTTGCTTTGCAGTAACGATCTGCATAATTATCACTCCTTTAATTAAAATATATACGATAATTAGTTTTCGTTCTGGAACTGTTGCCTTGCCTGGCCTCTGAGGAATGGGCGGATATTTTCGATGATACTCTCGCTGGGTGAGAAGATAAGTCGTGTTGAGCCGAAAGTCTCATGGGTGAAGTCGGCGTAGTACTCACCGGAAGCGAGATTCTCGCTTACCAGAACTTCTGTCATATCCTCAGTGCTGTCCATATTCTGATCGTATTTTCCGAAAGCGGTGAAATCCTTAACGTCCACGGAAAGGATCTCCTTGCGACGCTTTTTGGCGATGATCTTGGCGATGTCGAGAGTGCCGTTTGTGAAGGTGTACTCATACTCCACCTGCTGGTTCTGGACGTAGTAAAATGTACCATAACCGGCAGCAGCGGCGAGAAGAAGCCCAGCGAAGGAGAAAAGCGAACCGTCGTCAAGTTTCAGGACGGAAACAGTCGCAATAAGAGCCGTTATAAGTCCGCCGCCGAAAGCCACAGCCATAAGCTTTGACTTCTCACCGTTTGACATCTGTCTCTTTACAAGATACTCTGCGAAATTATCCAAATATAAAACCTCCAGTATTTAATTCGTAATTCATAATGCGTAATTAAGATATTTCCGGTGCGGAAGCAAACTGCCGATACGGAAATAGACGAGCGCAATTACGCATTACGAATTACGCATTATGCATTAATATTATTATATCATGTCCGGGAATTTTTTTCAATAAACTACTTGATTTTTTTTGCAAGTGGAGTTATAATATTAATATACTCGTTGACTGAGAGAGTAATCAGACGGTAAGTCCTGACAGAGAGGTCGCATATGCTGAAAACGACCGTTCCTATCGCTGATGAAGTTCACTCACGAGGGGCAGACTTGAAAGCAGATCTATCTGCCGTGTAGAGCCTGACGTAGGTCTGCGTTAAGGACAAGAGGGTGTTGGCTCTCCTGACAATGGGTGGTTATAAGCAAGCGAAGTCTTGTCCTGTTGGGCAGGACTTGTTTTTTTGCCTTCACATATTATTGAACTATATCATAGGAGCTGATAAAATGAAAGAACAACTGGAAAAAATCGAAGCTCTCGCTAAGCAGGAGCTGAATGAATGTGCCGATATCAAGGCACTGGACGATCTGAGAGTTAAGTTCCTCGGAAAAAAGGGCGAACTTACCGCTATACTCAAGCAGATGGGCAAACTCTCCGCTGAGGAGCGCCCTGTTATGGGTCAGCTTGCCAATAAGGTAAGAGCAGACATTGAGGAGGCACTGGCTTCCAAGCTTACTGCGCTGAAGTCCGCTGCACAGGCTGCACGCCTTAAAGAGGAGACTATCGACGTTACTCTCCCCGGCACTCATGCACCTTTCGGAAAACTCCACCCCCTGACCAGAGTTGAAAACGAGATCAGAGAGATCTTCATGGGCATGGGCTTTGAGATCGCTGACGGCCCTGAGATCGACGACGACTACCACGTTTTCGAGGCACTCAACCTCCCCGAAGATCACCCTGCAAGAGATACTCAGGATACTTTCTACATCGACGGCACTAACGAGACAAACCTGCTCAGAACTCAGACATCCTCTGTACAGGTTCACGTTATGGAAAACCAGAAGCCCCCTATCCGCATCATCTCTCCTGGACGTGTTTTCCGTTCTGACGCTGTTGATGCTACTCACTCTCCCCTGTTCCACCAGATCGAGGGACTTGTTATCGACAAGGGCATCACAATGAGCGACCTGAAGGGTACTCTGGAAATGCTGATGAAGAAGCTTTACGGCAACGACTGCAAGCTTCGTTTCCGTCCCCACCACTTCCCCTTCACTGAGCCGAGCTGCGAGGTAGATATAAGCTGCTTCAACTGCGGCGGCAAGGGCTGTTCTATGTGCAAGGACGAGGGATATATCGAACTCCTGGGCGCTGGAATGGTTCACCCCAACGTTCTGAGAAACTGCGGTATCGACCCAGAGGAATATTCCGGATTCGCATTCGGTCTTGGTCTGGAGCGTATGGTAATGGGACGCTACGACATCAATGACCTGAGACTTCTCTACGAGAACGATGTAAGATTCTTAGAGCAGTTCTGATGAGCTTCCAATATATGCTCCAGGGTGCCATTACTCGTGATGTACCGCTGGAATTATATATCATATTACCGATAAGCATTATTCTTGGTATTTTGATTTTCTGTATCGTCAACAGACTAAAAAAGGATCATCTCCTTAGAGAACTCGGATTTAGTACCAAAAAACAGTATGAAGCGTATAAGCGGTCATGCCCACTGAATTTTGAAAACAAGTTTTTATTATCCGATGAATGGGCGGTAAATGAGTATTCAGGTAAAGTGTACCGCACCGACAATATATTAAGCGTTTCTCCTGTAATCAATCGTCTCGGGCAGGGCAATTATCAGTATGGTGTAGTGATAAAAATCAAAAACGGCAATACTGATATTTTTGCTCTGAGCAGCTGTAAAGAAAGAGACCAGCTTCTGAAAGAGATCAGCACATTTCTCGATCATCGGACAGGTCATACAGAATAACTGCTTATCAATAAAATCGAAAGGAAATAAAGATATGAATTTATCTATGAAATGGCTTAACGAGTACGTTAAAGCTGATATGCCGATAAAGGATCTCTGCCACGCTCTGACTATGAGTGGTTCAAAGGTGGAGTGTTATGAGACTGAGGGAAGCAATATCTCCAAGGTCGTTGTTGGTAAGATACTCTCAAAAGGCCCTCACGAAAATGCAGACGCTCTGTTTGTGTGCCAGGTTGACGTTGGCGAGGACGCTCCTATCCAGATCGTTACCAACGCTAAGAACGTTAAGGAAGGCGACCTTGTTCCCGTTGCAAGGGACGGCGCTGTTCTGCCTGAGGGCAAGATCAAGAAGTGCAAGATGCGTGGCGTTGAAAGCTTCGGTATGTTCTGCGGACTTGATACACTTGGTCTTACTCTCCACGATTTCCCCTACGCTGACCCGGAGGGAGTTTTCGTTATCGAGGAGGACTGCAAGCCCGGTGACGATATCCACGAGGCTATCGGTCTGAACGATACTTCTATCGAGTTCGAGATAACTTCCAACCGTCCTGACTGCCTGAGCGTTATCGGTCTGGCAAGAGAGACTGCCGCTACTTACGGTATCCCCCTGAACGTTAAAGCACCTGAGTTCAAGGGCATCGACGGCAGCGCTGAAGACTACCTGAAAGTTGATATCCACAATACTACTGCCTGCCCAAGATATTGTGCAGGTATCGTAAAGAACGTTAAGATCGGTCCTTCACCCAGATGGATGAGAGAGCGCCTGCGTGCAAGCGGTGTTCGTCCAATCAATAACTTCGTTGATATAACTAACTATGTTATGCTGGAATACGGTCAGCCTATGCACGCTTTCGACCTGAGATACGTTGAGGGCGGTCATATCAACGTAAGAAACGCTGTCAGCGGCGAGAAGATCATGACTCTTGACGGCGTAGAGCGTGAACTTACTTCTGAGATGCTGGTTATCGCTGACGAGAAGAAGCCCGTAGCTGTTGCAGGCGTAATGGGCGGCGAGTACAGCGGTATCATGGAGGATACTAATACTGTAGTATTCGAGTCAGCTTACTTCGAGCCTACTCAGGTAAGACGTACTTCCAAGAACCTGAAGCTGAAGTCCGACGCTTCCGCAAGATACGAAAAGGGCGTTGACCCCCGTATCTCTATGACTTGCCTGAAGCGTGCATTTGAACTGGTTGAACTCCTGGGCGCTGGTGAAGTTGTAAAGGGCGTTATCGACTGTTCAAACCCTGTTCCTGAGCAGTCAAAGGTTGCTTTCGACCCTGAGTGGACTAACGCTTTCCTGGGTACTGACATCTCCGCTGAGGATATGAAGGAGTACCTGAGCCGCCTGGAATTCACTATCAAGGACGGTATCATCACAGCTCCCTCATTCCGTATCGACATTGAGTCAAAGGCTGATATCGCTGAGGAAGTTGCAAGAATTTACGGCTATAACAAGATCCCCTCAACCGATTTTCGTGGCGTTGCAAGGGCTGAACTGACTGCCGAGCAGAAGTTCGTCCGTGACGTAAGAAATGCCTGCGCTGCACTTGGCGGATTCGAGATAGCTACTTACTCTTTCGTTTCCCCCAAGTACTTCGACAAGATCAGACTCCCTGAGAACAGCCCTCTCAGACGTGCAGTCAAGATCGTTAACCCTCTGGGCGAGGACACAAGCGTTATGAGAACCTCCACTATCCCTTCAATGCTGGACGTTCTCTCATTCAACTACAATAACCGCAACGAAAAGGCTTGCCTGTTTGAGATTGCTAAGGAGTACCTGCCTGTTAAGGTGGAGACTGACGGCAGCGAACTTACTCTCGCAAACGACGAGACAAGACACCGCCACGGCTATGAGTACCCCCTGCCTTATGAGCCTCAGATGCTCACTGTTGGTATGTACGGCGGCTGCGATTTCTACACTATCAAGGGTATGATCGAGCAGCTTCTCGACAAGCTCCGTGTATACAATGTTGAGTACTCCAGATTTGATACTGAGCGTGAAGTAAACTGCGGCGAACTTCCTTCCGCTGAGGGTACTAAGTCCGGCGAATACTACGAGAACGAGGCATTCCACCCCGGCAGAAGCGCTTACATCACAGTTGGCGATAAGATCATTGGTATCATCGGCGAGGTTCACCCCACAGTTCAGGAAAACTACAGCATCGGTGAAAAGACCTATGTTGCTAAGCTTGATATTGAACTTCTCATGGCTCTGGCTGACGAGAAGATAACTTACAAGGCTCTGCCCAAGTTCCCTGCAAGCACTCGTGACATCAGCGTGCTGGTAGACGACAGCGTTCCTGCTGCTGACCTGGAGAAGGCTATCCGCAAGGGCGTTGGCAAGATCCTTGAAAAGGTAACTCTGTTCGACGTATACAAGGGCAAGCAGATCGCTGAGGGCAAAAAGAGCGTTTCCTACTCTGTATCTATGCGCTCACATGACGGCACTCTCACTGACGAGCAAGCTGACAGCGCTATGAAGAAGGCTCTCAAGGCTCTGGCTGAGCTGGGCGCTGAACTGAGAGGATAATCATGAAACGCCTCGATCTGGCAGGCTGCTCAAAGCAGTCAGGAAGAAATCTGGTTTGCGGCGACAAGCTGCTGCTTATACACTCCGGTTCAGGCTGCGAATTCCTGTTTACCGGCAAGAAACTTACCATAACTCTCGGCTGCGATAAAAAATGCTTCAAGGAGGGGAACGTGAAAAATGTTCCCCGTGCAGCCATTCTCATCGACGGCGAATTCATTGTGAAAAAGCGCATCGAGGGCAGAGAGGAAAGCTATACCGTTATCGACAACGACACTCCCGTTACTAAAATGGTACGCATCGTGAAGCTGTCTGAGGCGGCGTTCTCTATCGCTGAGGTATCGGCTGAGTGCGACGACGAGGGCGGTATCATCGCTACCCCGGCGCACAGCCTGAAAATGGAGTTCATCGGTGACTCTATCACCTGCGGCTACGGCGTTGACGACAGCAATACTGCATCAAATTTCTCAACGGAAGCTGAGAACGCTCTGAAGTCCTATGCTACTCTCACCGCTAAACTGCTTGGCGCTGACTACAGCCTTTTCAGCTACAGCGGCTACGGCATAATCAGCGGCTATACCGACGACGGCAAGCGCAATACAAGAGAGGTGCTTCCCCAGTGGTACGAAACTTACGGTTTTTCCTATAGTCTCGCCGCTGACGGCAGCAAGACCCAGGATATCCCCTGGGACTTCTCAAAATTCATGCCGGACATCGTTGTGCTGAACCTGGGTACTAACGACAATAGCTATTGCCGTATGAACGAGGGCGGCTATGAGGAATTCGAGGAGAAGTATCTGGAATTTCTCCGGACTATCCGCAGATGCAATCCGCAGGCACATATCGTCTGCGTCATGGGAATGATGGAGACCGGCGTGGATACCTATATAAGAAATGCAGCAAAGCGCTCCGGCGATGAACGCTGCACCTGCGTTTCCCTCACAACTCAGAACGGCTGGCTGGGCTATGGCTCTAACTGGCACCCATCTGAGGATACCCACGCTTATCGTGCAAAGGAACTGGCGGAGTATATCACTCAGGCTATGGAAAACGGCACTATAAGCATCAGCAAATAATTTAATAAATAGTATCATGCCCCTGAGCATTTTAATAGAAGTGCTTTGGGGCATTTTGTATACACATTTGTAATATTTTTCAGAAGAATTATTATACAAATAGTTATATCGCACTTAATTTTTACAATAATATTCATTTTGTCCACCGAATCTTCATTTTAGAGGTTGCGGTTCGTTCATAATTATGTTACAATTACCATAGAAAACACTGAACAATGTTCAGGGAAATTTGGGAGTGATAATAATGAGAATAAACTTTAAATCAATTATCGCTACTGCTCTCGGCGGAATCATGATGATAGGCAGTATACCTGTCGTTCCTCAGATGGACGCAAGCGCCGCAAGCATATGCGATATCAACCTCGACAAAACTTACCAGACGATTGATGGTTTCGGCGGTATCAACCACCCCGAATGGACAGGCAGCGATCTTTCAGACTCTCAGCGTCAGACCGCTTTCGGTACAGGCGCTAATCAGCTCGGTCTGTCTGTACTGCGTATCTTCGTAAACCCCGATAAGAACCAGTGGAATAAGGCAGTTGCTACTGCTAAGTACGCTTATCAGCACGGTGTAAAGGTCTTCGCTTCCCCTTGGGAACCACCCTCAAATCTGGCTGAATCAGGAAGCGGCAGAGGCGGTAAACTCCACCTTCCTGAGAGAAACTACGGCGCTTATGCTCAGCACCTTAACGACTTCGGAAACTACATGAAGAGCCAGGGCGTTAATCTGTACGCTATCTCCGTTCAGAATGAGCCTGACTACGCTTCTGAGTGGACTGTATGGTCTACCGACGAGACTACAAAGTTCATCGCTGAGTACGGCGATAAGATCACAAGTACAAGACTTATGTCCCCTGAGTCATTCCAGTATGCCCCTGAGAACGCTTCATGGGTCAAGGACGGCGGTAAGAAGTACTACAGAAAGATCCTGAACAACTCTAAGGCTTTCGCTAACTGTGATATGTTCGGTACTCATTTCTATGGTACTACAAGAGACTGGATGGACTTCCCCGACCTCGAAAAGTGCGGCAAGCCTATCTGGATGACTGAGGTTTACGTTCCAAACAGTGAGGCTAACTCAAACGAGCGCTGGCCCGAATCTATCAAGGTCGCTGAGAATATGCACAACGGTCTGGTAGTTGGTAATATGAGCGCTTATGTATGGTGGTATATCCGCCGTTCATACAGCCCCATGAACGAGAATGGTACTATCAGTAAGCGTGGTTATGTATTTGGTCAGTACTCCAAGTTCGTCCGCCCCGGCTCTGTAAGAGTTGATGCTACTGAAAGCCCTGAGTCTGGTCTGCTTATCTCCGCTTACAAGAATGAAGACGCAGGCAACGTTACTATCGTTGCTGTTAATACAAGCACAAACTCCATCAGCCAGCAGTTCTCTATCGGTAAGAATATCGCAAATATCGACCGCTACAGAACTTCCGGCAGCGAGAACTGGGCTGTTACAAAGAACCTTGAGAGCTCAAACGGCAGCTTCTGGGCACAGCTTCCCGGACAGAGCGTTTCCACATTCGTTGTTGACCTGGCTGGCGGCGCTTTCGTTATCGAGCCCGATGCTAACGGTTACTACTTCCACGATACTTTCGAGGCTGACACCTGCGACTGGAGCGCTCACGGCAATACAGAAGCTGGTCTTAGCGGCAGAAACCCTTACGCTGGTACTGAGGCTCTCCTCGGTCAGAAGCGTGAAAAGGCTTGGAACGGTCTTGAGAAGGCTCTCAATTCCAAGGTATTCAAGGCTGGCAATTCCTACAGCTTCTCCGTTAACGTTTGCGTACTCGATTCTGAAGTAAATACTCAGAACGCTTCACTGACACTTCAGTACACCAATTCTTCCGGCGAGACAACATTCTCCCACATCGCAGACGCTAAGGTTACTACCGGTCACTATGTACAGCTTGCTAACGATAACTTCAAGCTCCCTGAGGGCGGCAGCAACTTCACTATCTACGTTGAGACAGAAACAACTGACAATTTCTACATCGATGAGGCTATCGGCGCTGTAGCAGGCACAAAGATCGACGGTCCTGAGGAGATCCCTGAGACTACTACAACTACCACAACAACTACAACCACTACCACAACCACAACTACTACAACTACCACCACAACAACTACTACAACAACCACTACTACCACTACTACAACTGAGCCTACAACTACTACCACCACAACCACAACAACTACTACTGAGCCTACCACTACCACTACAACAACTACCGAGCCCGTTAAACCCGTATTCCTGGGCGACGTTGACCTCAGCGGCGACGTTTCAATATCCGACGTTGTTATGGTTCTCCAGTATGCTTCCAACTCACAGAAGTATCCTCTCGATGCTGACGCTATGCGTAACGCTGACGTAAACGGCGATAACGTCGTTGACGCTAAGGACGCTTTCATAATCCAGCGTGTTGATGCTAAGCAGCTTCTCCAGAGTGAACTTCCTGTAAATGAATAAGTCTCTCCATAAAATATAATGAGCAGCCCTGAAGATGATCCAAATCTTCAGGGCTGTTTATTTTGTTTATCTGCACAAATATCCTATTATTCTGATTAGGATAATATGTAAAGAAAACTATTGATTTCCGACTAAAATTGTAGTATAATGTAGTTATCAAATTATGGGCTTATTCTGCCCATTATCAGGAGGTAAATTATGGCTTGCTTTATCGTACCCGCTGCCGAGGCGGTAGTTACTACCGTTGCAGCAAAGATCATCAAGAAAAATGAGGAGAAAAAGGGTGTCAGTCAGGACGCTCCCAGATTCTCCGAGAAACTGGGTCTGCTCAATAATATGCTCTGGGGCGGCTCTGCTCTGCTGGCTTTTGAACACGTATGGCACGGCGAGGTCGTTCCCTTCTTTCCGTTCCTGACAGCCGCTTCTGACCCTGCCGCAACTGCTGAAATGCTTCACGAAATGGCTACTTCCGGTACTGCTATGGCTGTTGTCGTGACCGCTGCCTGGGCTGGAATATCTATAGTTTCGTCGAAGATAACCGCATCGGAGGTGGCTAAAAAATGACATTGCTCATTACAGTCTTTGCCGCTATTATCTCAACCGTTGTATGGTATACCAATAAGAATGCAAGAGAACTTAGTATCGGCAAACTGTGCCTGATGTACTGGGGCGCTTCACTTATGTGGCTGGTTGACGCAGTTGTGGAATATATCGAACTCGGTGCTGAGGAGTACTTCTCCCCTGCCGCTTCAGATATGCTCAACGACAGCTTTCTCGGTCTGTCTGTTGCCGCTCTTGGTCTTATCATCTGGCTCATCATCGTCCTCGCCAAAGACCCTAAAGGCGTTATCCGCAGCGCTCTGAAAAAGTAATTTTCCGGCAAATTTCTGTTATTCACCGTAAGATAACCTTTCCGGAGAATGTTCCCCTCTTAAAACTTTCAGCTAAAAAATCCCCCTGACAAGTGTACCACATCTGCCAATTCTGGCAAGCGGTGATACTCCATATCAGGGGGATATTTTATTCTGCAAGTTTCAGGATAGTGTAACTCCAAGCGTCTTTCAGGAACTTAATCGACACTACGCAGACGCTCTACAGGTTCGGTTTTCTGCATATTCCTGAGAGTTAAAAGTGAGGCGATAGTGGATACTGCAAACGCAGCAGCTGAACCCAATAATATCTTGGGTACTGGCTCGAAGTAACCGATACCAAGCTTTATTCCGTCCTCGGCAAGTCCGGTCACATGAACGAATGCCTCAGTTCCAATAATCAAGAGTATACAGAGTATTACAGAGAACACCGCCGCTGTTATCACGAATTGCAGACACTCAACGATCGACATTCCATAAAGCTGTCCCTCGGTCATGCCTACACACTGCATAGATGCCAGTTCGCTCTTTCGGTTGATAAGTCCTGTGGTGATGATGTTTACAAGGTTTACCATAGCGATAAGTGCGATGAATATATTCAGGAATGCTGAACCCAGGCGTATCCCTGTGAATACAGCGTCCATGTCTTGGTATAATCCTACAGCATCAAAGAACAGTTCAACTTTGTGCTTTGGTTCTTCAACATATTTCAGGGCAGCACTGTAAGAAGCATTGTCAACTACTTCTGCATAAATATTCGGCGGATATGAATAGTTTCCAAAAAGCTCATAATCACCATTTTCGTACATGGAGATAGGTGCTACAATATCAACAGTTCCTTCAGCCGGAACACCATATCTGCCGAACGCTGAATCGTCAATTTTCACGCTGGCAGCGATCTTGACCTTTTTCTCAGTATTCCTTTTCTCAGCCCTTTCACCTGCTTCTCTGAAGACTTTGAACTCGTCTTCATCCACCTCACCATCACTGTATACTTTTTCAAGTTTTTTCAGGTCATCGTCAGAATAGTATTTTCCGAAATATAAACAATTAGCCTCTTTAAGATCAATCGGATCACCATTCAGGCTTACTGCGATAAATCCGCCGCTTGCTTCAAGTTCCTCATAGGTCATAGGCGGTTCAAGTCCGTAATTCACCTTAAAAAATGGCTCATACCAATCCTTGTTTACATAGTAAGTGCTGCCTGATCTTCCATCAGTATTTATACCGTTTTCCTTTAATCTTGCTGTGCCCAAAATATCCATACCAATAGCCTTGAAATATCCGGTCTTTTTAAGGTTTTCAACTGTATCCTTATATGCAAGAGGATCTGCACTTATATTTGGACTAAGCAGCATAACGCCTTCGTCAGATCCGGTATCCATCATTATCATTTTCTTTGTAGCTATCTGTGCATTGTCAACAACTACTTCCACTGATGAATACAGAGAAAGCGAAAGTGTCAGCGAGAGGACGGTTATTATGAATCGCTTAGGCTGACGGCGTACATTTCGGGAGGCAAGCTTTCCCTTCCAGCCGAAGATAAGTCCCGCAAGACTTCTGCGGCGTACTTTCTTTACCACTCCTCCGCCGGAGGTTATTGCCTGTACAGGGCTTATCTTTATTACACGCATACCAGTTCCGTAGGCGGATAAAAGTACCCAGACAAGACCTGTTACCGCACTGAGCGCAAGATACATGGGGCTTATATGGAAAGTTACTGTTCTCTTTGCCAGTGCCGGGGCGATGAAGGTTTCTGCGATGCCGCTGGAGAGAACTGACCTGAATGCCAGCCATGCTGAACCGATTCCGCCAAGCAGTCCCAGCGGAACGCCTACTATACAGAGCATCAGTCCCTCAAGGGTAATGATGCGTACTATCTGTTTCGGAGATGCACCTATCGACTCAAGCATACCAAACTGCCGCTCCCTCTCCTTTGAGGATATCTCAAAGGCGGTGTCGATTATCATTCGCAGGGACATGGCGATGAAGATTATGAACACATAGAGTATACATAAAAGCTGTAGCTGGTTGAACCTTGCTTCATCGTCGATAAGGTCGTAGTTTTTAAGCGACATATTAATATCATAGCGGTCATAATCTACCGACTCAAAACCAAGTTCCTTATCTTTGAGGAGCTGCTGAAACCAGGTCAAAAAGTCCTTCATGCCTTTTTTCAGCATAATATCAGTCTGGGTATTTCCGGCAATAAATTCCTTGAATTCCACGGTGTCGATATGATCGTAACTCTTTATACTCTCCGCCTGCTCCTTTGTCAGGTCATAAATGCGGACGTGGTAGGGATTGTTTGCGTAGTTCACCTCACGAAGCACGCAGGTGAGGGTATAGTAACCGGTGAACAGCGCTGTCATAAGTGAAAGGGCAAGGAATATGCTGATAATTGTAAGGAGAGAGTGGCGCTTTTGTTTAAATATATACCTTATCGCCATAAGGGATTCAAATTTCACGGCTTGCACCCCCTTAGTTTATGCCTGTGAGAACATCGTTTACTATATGTCCGTCAGATACAGTGATGATCCTGTCACATTGCAGAGCGATATTCTCATCGTGGGTAATGATTATCATAGTCTGGTTGAAGTCCCTGTTTGAATTGCGGAGAAGCTCCATAATTTCAGCGGAATTCTTGCTGTCCAGGTTTCCGGTAGGCTCGTCAGCCAGGATAACTCCGGGGGAAGTGAACATCGCTCTGCCGATGGATACTCTCTGCTGCTGACCGCCTGAAAGCTGTGAGGGAAGATGGTCACGGCGCTCGGTCAGATCAAGGAGTTTCAGGAGTTTTTCAAGGCGCTCCTTGTCGGGTTTTCTGCCGTCCATAATCATGGGCAGGGTGATATTCTCCTCGGCGCTGAGTACGGGGATAAGGTTGTAGAACTGGTAGATAAGTCCCACCTGTCTGCGGCGGAAAATAGCCAGGTTCTTGTTATTCTGTTCGTAAACGTCCTGACCGTCCAGCCAAACCTTACCGGAAGTAGGTCGGTCAACGCCGCCGATGATGTGGAGCAGAGTGGATTTACCAGAGCCGGAAGGCCCGATAACGGCAAGCATCTGTCCCTTGGGTACTGTAAACGACACCTTGTCGAGGGCTTTTACTTCGTTTTCGCCTTTACCGTAAGTTTTGCAAAGATCTTCTATTTTAAGCAGTTCCATAATGATCCTCCTTTAGTATGGGTGTTATCTTACTTTCTGTAATTAGTATAACATATCAGTATCACAATTTCATAGCAATTAAATTACAAAAACGTCACTTTCTTATAATGCGTAATTCGTAATGCGTAATGCGTAATTGCGCTGCACTATTTCTGTATCGGTAGTTTACTGCCGCAATTCATACTAAAAGCAAAGACCGTTCGGCTTATCACCGGACGGTCTTTAAAATTATGCTTGTAAATCACATGAACACTAAAAAGCAGTCAGACAGCAATACTTGCCATAACCCCAAATTACGCATTACGCATTACGAATTACGCATTAAATCTTTACGAATCTCTGTTCAGCGCCGTTAAGTGCCTTGCCGCAGAAAATAGCCTTAGGTCTTGCCCAGACTGTGCCGTTAGCAAGTGACTTGTATACAACAAGTTCCTCGTTGTTCTCGCTGTGGCGTGCTACTGCGATGACCTCATACTCACCGCCCTTGTAGTGACGGTACTTTGCGCCGATCTCTACCTCTGTCTCTGTTTCAGCTTCAGGCTGCATATCAGATATTTCCTCATTCTCCGGCTGACCGTTAACGATATCGTCAGAAACGATTATCATTGAAGTAAAGGGCTGGAGGCTGATATGAACATTGCCGTTCTCAACATTTACCTGCTCGCCGCTAATAACGTCAACAAGTGCCGCCATATGTGTGCCGAAGTTGAAGTCGTACTGCTGGTCGGAAAGGTTCAGCGCAACGTATACAGTCTGGTCAGCAAGGGTCTTTTTGAAAAGAAGCTGCTGATTTGTTATCTGTAAGCGCTCGTATGTGCCGGTCCTCATTGCGGGATATGCCTTGTAGATACGTCCCAGCTTTACGATATGGTGGTACAGTTCAAGGTTCTCACGCTCCATGTCCTGAAGATGCAGACAGGGGCGGAGGTTATCATCAGAATTGTTCTCCTTCCTGCCCTGGATACCGTACTCACTTCCGTAATAAATTGACGGAATACCGGGCATGGCGTACATCAGGGTATACACAAGGGGAAGATATGCAGGATTATTCAGAGTGCTTGCCAGACGGTTAACATCATGGTTATCAACGAAGTTGTAGAGGTTGATATTCCTATAGATACCGCCATTTGCACCGGACTGACGGTTGATAGAGTAGTCTATCTCAAAGTAGTTCTTATCATTGTGAGAGGAGTAAAGTCCCTTGTAGCACTCATAGTTTGTAACGCTGTCGAGCATCTCAGGGTTAGCCCAGCGGTTGTAATCGCCGTGGATTATCTCGCCCATGAGCCAGAAGTCTGGCTTCTTGCCCTTGCAGAAACTACGCAGGCGCTTGAAGAAATCGAAGTCGATGCAGTCAGCAGCGTCGAAGCGGATACCGTCAATGCCGAAGGACTCTATCCAGTAATTGATAGCATCGATAATGTGGTCACAAACTCCCACATTACGCAGGTTAAGCTTTACAAGGTTGTAGTGGCCGTTCCAGCCCTCATACCAGAATGGATCGCCGTAGGGTGACTGTCCGCCGAAGTTAAGGTTCTGGAACCAATCGCAGTAGCCCGAACCCTGACCCTTTTCCTGAACGTCAACAAACTGGGGGAACTTGCGTCCGACATGGTTGAAAACGCCATCAAGAATGACCCTGATGCCAGCTTCATGAAGTCTGTCACAAATAGCCCTGAAAGAGTTATTATCGCCAAGGCGGTGGTCTATCTTTTTATAATCAATAGTATCATATCCATGCTCAACGGACTCAAAAACAGGTCCGAAGTAGATCGCATCAATGTTCATTTCTTTGAAATGGGGTATCCAGTCAAGTACTTTGTCCAGACGATAGGTAACCTCGTCGCTGCCGTCGTTGAACTTAGGTGCGCCGCAGAATCCAAGCGGATAAATATGATAGATTATCGCATCATCATACCAATTCATTATACATTTCTCCTTTATATTTCAATGTGCCTTAATTCACATTTTTATCTTATTTCTGGCTTCCCTCAAGGAAGTAGGAAGCCTCCATATCTGCCACATGGAGAGCGAAAGCAAGGGGGTACATCTCCAGCGCCTTGCCAATAGTGTTCTTGTCCTCAAGACCTGAAAATCCCATGTGCCAGCGTATAGCAAAAGCCTCATCACGGGTAAGTCTGCCCTCGCCGTAGAGGTAGCCGGATATGATGTATACCGACTTCTCACCGTGACCATAAGGCAGGGTATCGTTGATAGTATAAAAAGGAACCTTCTCCCACTGACCGGTGGTATCATTTTTCTTATTGCGGTACTCTGTGGTATAGAAGTTAACCTTGCATACATCGTGGAGGAGCGCAACAATAGCTATAGTCTCCTCAGAGAAGTCCATGCGGTAAAGTTCCTTAGTCCGTGGGCGGGAAAGGTAGTCTTTGAGACAGTGGTAAACATTAAGGCTGTGCTGACAAAGTCCGCCCTCGTATGCGCTGTGGTAGCGTGTAGAACTGGGAGCGGTGAAGAAATCGCTTTTTTGCAGGAATTCCAGTAATTTATCAGCACCGGGGCGCTTGATATTCTCATTATAAATCGAAATAAATTCTTCCTTTGCAGTCATACAAAACCTCCGTTCACAAGCAGATACTTATGTAATTATTATATCACACTACGCCGTAAAATGCAAGTGGCGAAAGACCAAATTATTTAACCTTATTTAATGCATAATGCATAATATATAATGCGTAGTTCGTAATGCGTAATAAAAGTGTTCGCTTACGCTCACGAATTTTAAATATGTCAGTTCCTGAAAGTTTTCCATAAAACTTGCATCTTTAAAATCATCGCCGTAAGTCGATACCACAATTACACATTGCAAGTTGTTACTAAAGCCATTTCCTACTATTCTGATAGGCTTGCAAGAAAATTTTTTTGAAAATCTTCTCAAAACCTATTGACAAATGCGATTTTATCTGCTATAATACAAACATACCAAACAGATAGGAAATGTAGAAAAAGCATTTCCCTCTGTTAACATATTACTATAAAGGAGTAGATCATTATGGCTATTTACAAGAAAATCACAGACCTCATCGGTGGCACTCCCCTGCTCGCTCTCGAAAATATCAAGGCTGCTAACGGACTTGAAGCTGATATCCTCGCTAAGCTGGAATACTTCAATCCTGCCGGAAGTGTTAAGGACAGAATCGCTAAGGCTATGGTTGACGACGCTGAGGCTAAGGGTCTGTTAAAGCCCGGCAGCGTTATTATCGAGCCTACAAGCGGTAATACAGGTATTGGTCTGGCTTCCGTAGCTGCTTCAAGAGGCTACAGACTTATCATCACCATGCCTGAGACCATGAGCATCGAGCGCAGAAATCTTATGAAGGCTTACGGCGCTGAACTGGTTCTCACAGAAGGCTCTAAGGGTATGAAGGGCGCTATCGCTAAGGCTGAGGAACTGGCTAAGGAGATCCCCGGCAGCTTTATCCCCTCTCAGTTCACTAACCCCGCTAACCCTGCTATCCACCAGAAAACTACTGGCGTTGAGATCTGGGACGATACTGAGGGTAAGGTAGATATCTTCGTTGCTGGTATTGGTACTGGCGGTACTATCAGCGGTACTGGTGCTTACCTCAAGTCCAAGAACCCCAATGTTAAGGTAGTGGCTGTTGAGCCTGCAAGTTCACCTGTTCTCTCCGAGGGCAAGGCTGGTCCTCACAAGATCCAGGGTATCGGCGCTGGTTTCGTTCCTGAGACACTGGATACAGCTATCTATGACGAGATCATCACTGTCGAGAACGAGGCTGCTTTCGAGACTGGCAGAACTATCGCAAGAACTGAGGGTGTACTGGTTGGTATCTCCTCCGGCGCTGCACTGTGGGCAGCTATCGAGCTGGCTAAGCGTCCTGAGAACAAGGGCAAGACTATCGTTGCACTTCTCCCTGATACTGGTGAGCGCTACCTTTCAACACCTATGTTCTCATAAGTTAAGAATACTACGATTCTCCTATAAAGAAGAAAAGGCTGAGGTCATAACGATCTCAGCCTTTTTCTGTATATTCAGAACCTGTCCACATAGGGTGAATGTACGGATTTTCAGGCATAATTTTGTCGGTGACAAGGCAAAAATCCTTGACGGGCTGTCGCCCTTCAAGGATTTTTAACGAAGTCACCGGCAAAATTTGACGAAAATAAGTAGTGCCCCAAATCTTCGATTTGGCTGGCAATACTATATGCCTTGTGCTGACGTGCATGAATCCCTATGTGGACAGGTTCTCAGATGCAATAGTCATTAACGCTGCCGTCTGTGCGTTCAACGATGTCCTGGAGAGTGATACTGTCGAGGTAATTCGTTACAGCTTTGTAAAGCCCCTCCCAAATGAAAAGTGTACAGCAGATTTCGCTTCTTGGGCAGTCATTTGGCTCGTACTCCAGGCAGGAAACCGGTGCAAGGCTGCCCTCAGTTGCTCTGAGTACATCGCCTACGGTAAGTTCACTTGCATTCTTCGCAAGAGCATATCCGCCTCTGTTACCACGGTTAGTGCGAAGAATACCGCTCTTATTGAGCATGGGAACGATCTGTTCCAGGTACTTCTTGGAAATATCCTGTCTCTCTGCAATGTCCTTCAGGGAAATGAAGCCCTCATCACTGTGTATAGCCAGATCCACCAACATTCTGAGTGCATATCTTCCCTTTGTTGAAATTTTCATTCACGTTCTCCTTTCAACATTATGATACTACCATTATAACATAGGTTTAATATGATTTCAAGTATTTTTCGCAATTTTATCCGATTAAAATAGTAGGATTATTTTGACTAAATCTGAAAAACAGAAAAAAATTATTGAAAAACGATAATTTTCTATTGACAAATGATAAATAGCGTGCTATAATAATGTCACAATTAAATCCAATGCATTACGAATTAAAAAAGGGGTGCTTTATTAAGTGTGGACTAAAACAAAATCATTATTTCTATCAAGGGTACTGGTGTACGTCAGTGCCGCTATCGGATTCATCGCCACTTTCTTTGTGCCGTCTATAGCTGACTGGTATGACGAGATAACTGTCGGAAGCGGTCTTATCGGCGGAAGTGTCAGAATACCTACCATTGTGGGGCTGTATGTATGCGAAGTGCTGGCTTTCGCTATTCTATGGTCACTGAACAAGCTTCTTGCCAATATCGACCGCAGCGAAGTTTTCATACCGGAGAATACTGTATGTCTGCGCCGTATATCATGGGGATTTATGTTCGTCGGCTTCACATTCATAGTAATGGGTCTGTGGCGTTCTGTATTCTTCATTCCGGCTACGGCTGCGGTAATGTTCGGACTGGTCATGCGTGTGCTGAAAAACGTCTTTGAAAAAGCTGTTGAGATAAAGTCCGAGAACGACTTTACTATATAGGGGGTGATGCTATGCCTATCATCGTAAACCTCGATGTTATGATGGCGAAACGCAAGATGTCCTCCCAGGAACTTGCCCAGCGTATCGACATCACCACCGCTAACCTTTCCATTCTCAAAACCGGTAAAGCTAAAGCAATACGGTTCTCAACCCTCGAAAAGATATGCCAGGTGCTTGACTGCCAGCCCGGTGATATCCTCGAATACCAAAAGGAGTAGCCTATGGGAATATTACTACTTGCTATTGTTCTATTTCTGCCGGGCTTTTTCTTCTTTCATAACCTTAAAGCATTGCGCTATGAGGTCGCTATATCGGAGAAGATAAAGTACGTCATTCTCCTTTTAGTAGGAGGTGCAGATATAGCTGTTGTTATACAATTAGTCACCATAAATACGTCACCGCAGACCGGATTCTTCCTCGGTACTATAGTTATGGCGGCATCTTTCTATATTCTTTTTTCACATCAGATCTCAAAGGAGGCATATAATATGAATAACAGTGAATCTATTTACTATAATGACAGTATCCATGAACAGTCTTCTGATACTGTATCTAAAAAGCTTGTTCTGGAGTACAGCAAATGTGATATTCTCCTGTCTGTCACCTGCATACTTGCTGCATTTTGCTTCATTCGCTTTATCGTATGGAATACAATGGGTTTTATCTCGACTGCTCTTTACCTGCTCATTATAACAGCGGTACTTCTTTATCTCAAGCACAGAGGTCATAAGTTCTCAAAGCTGAATATCGCCGCTTTTGCTGTCCTTTACCTGTTCAGTTTCGTGTTCTCCATAACCGCAAACGAGCTTATCAAGACCCTTGATGCAGTATTTCTCTTTATTGGCGGCGCTTACCTTGTTTTTTCCGTTGCAAACGACAAGCACGATATCGAACGTTTTCTGCCGTTCGCAGCAGCAAAAGCAGTTTTCAGCATACCTTTTAATACTTTCAGTTCACAGATCGTTATATCAAAAGATGCTGCAAGCAGATCAAAGTCAGGCAATAACATAAAGCTTATACTTATCGGACTCCTTGTGACTGTTCCCCTTACATGGGCAGTTGGTGCGCTGCTTATGTCAGCCGACCAGGGATTCGAGAATATGTTCAGCGGTTTTCGCATATGGATAAAAGACCTTGATATCGGCGTATTCATCTTCCAGTTATGCCTTGCACTCCCCTGCTCCATGTACCTTTTCAACCTCCTCTACAACTCCTCACACCGCAATGATGTAGTTCGCCTTGACCAGCAGAAATGCACCTATAAAGTCCTGTCAATGAGGCATATCCCTAATATTTTACTCTATACAGCTATTACTCCCATATGCATACTATACATTCTTTTCTTCATCGCCCAGGCAAACTACTTCCTCTCCGCCTTCTCCGGCAGTCTCCCTGAGGGCTACAGCTACTCAGAGTACGCAAGACGTGGATTTTTCGAGCTTTTCTGGGTTTCTATGATAAACCTGACCGTCATCATCGTCATGAGCCTGCACGCTAAAAAGGGCGGCGAGAAAAAGCCTGCCGCTATGAAGGCTTATACCACTATCCTCAGCCTGTTCACAATTATCCTCATCGCAACTGCCCTGAGTAAGATGATGATGTACATAAACGAGTATGGTCTGACTCAGCTTCGAGTATACACAAGCTGGTTCATGGTACTGCTGGCTATGGTGTTCGTTATGATAATCATAAAGCAGTTCTGTTTCAGTTTCCATATTGCAAGGTGGCTGACAGCGGTATTTACAGTAATGTTTGCACTTCTCTGTTTCAGCCGTCCGGACGCTCTTATCGCTGACTACAACATCTCCATGTACAACTCCGGCAAACTCGAAGAACTTGATACAACGGCTCTGCTTGATATGTCCGACGATGCGGTTCTGGAAGTTGTGAAAATGGGAGCATTTGACCCTGCACAGCTTAAAAAGGAAAAGGAGGAAGAATACGATAAATCATTCTACAACAAGCTGAATATTTCCTCTGCCGCACTTGCTGACATACTTGATAGCACGCCCGCACCTCCTTCAATGCATATTAATAGTGACAAATAAAAAAGACCGTCTGGTATAGTACAAATGTACAGCCAGACGGTTTCTTTTTAGGGCGTGTTGACACTATAATAATGCGCAGATTTTTGAGCAGAATTTCTACGCAGACAAGAAGATAAAATGCAGGCGGGCTGTCGCCCGGCAAGTTTTATCGACGCAGTATGCGTAAAATTCTGCCAAAAAGATGCGCTT
>JAGBJO010000039.1 GCA_017934425.1 Ruminococcus sp. | reverse complement strand
CACAAAGACCGCCTGACGGCTTTGCGGCACATCTGCCCCTCATATTTTCCGGCATCTTGCACACAAATTCCTTGACATACGTCAGTATGCCTGCGAAATTTATGCACAATCTGCCGTAAAATCTGACTGCGCATCTGCACCGCAATCTCTGTGCGGTGTTGCCTTAAGCTGTTCATATTATGCCACGGAGGAGAAAGCTTATTCAGCGGCGGAAGATCTTTTGTCAGTTACCAGTTTTTTCCAGATGACAATACCCAGTATATTTACAGCGATACCGACCGCATAGCAGATAAGGTCATATGTGGAGAAACTTGTGCCGATAAGCGTCCGGAAGAAGGCGCTGCCGCCAAGCCCAAGCCTGTCCACAATGTTTATCCCTTGCAGGAATTCGGTGATAAATGCGAATATCAGCACGCCTATGGCTGTTTTGATATTGTGCCTGCCGCCCAGAAATATCTGTGCAAAACAGTAGCAGACCCACACCACGATAACGTCGCCCAGGTAGTATCTTACGAACCCGCCTTTTATGAACAGGGCGATGAGTATTTCGATTATCAGCAGCAACAGGAATATGCCTATATATGGCAGCCGGCGCTTCATTCCAGACCCTCTGCCAAATCCGGGAAAATGCTCAGGCTGCGTTTGAGTATACCGTTCATGAGTGCGATAGCCGTGCCGTAGTTGGTGAAAGGAACGTCCTGCATCTGGGCGGTGCGTCTGCGCCAGGTCATTTCACGCTCGTTAAGCATACAGCCGCCGCAGTGTATCACCAGACTGTAGTCGGACAGGTCTTCGGGGAAGTCTCTGCCGCTGGAGAGGACTATTTCCAGTTCCTTGCCGGTGAATTTTTTCAGCAGCGCCGGAAGTTTCACGCTTCCGATATCGCCGCATTGTCTGTGATGAGTGCAGCCCTCGGAGATAAGCACCTTGTCACCGTCTTTGAGGTTTTTTATAGCAGCAGCACCGCTTACGGCAGTTTCAAGGAAACCCTTGTAGCGTGCCATGAGTATGGAAAATGAGGTCAGTGGGATATTCTCCGGAACGACCTTGCTGACGAAGCCGAAGACCTGGCTGTCAGTGACGACCATATCCGGCGCAGAACCCAGTTTTTCGAGGGTTGCAGCAAGCTGACCCTCCTTGACAACGACTGCGCAGGCATCAGCGTCGAGAATGTCACGGACGGTCATCTGCTGAGGGAGGATAAGTCTGCCTTTCGGCGCAGCAGCGTCAATAGGCGTTACCAGGACGATAGTGCTGCCAGGGGCGATAAGGTCACCGATAAGCCGCTTGCTGTCGCCCTCGGATCTCGCAAGGGCAGCGATGCGCTCTTTCAGTTCATGAACGCCCTGCCCGGTGGCAGCGCTTACAGTTACGGCATTTTCGCCCTCCGGACAGACCGTCTTTACGTCGGATTTGTTCCAGGCAATGAGGTAGGGTATCTCCTTATCCCGGAATATCTCCAGAAGCTCATTATCATAGTCGGTAAGCCCTTTTTCGGAGTTTACCACAAGTACAGCGATGTCAGTCTTGGCGAGTATCTGCCGTGTTTTGCGGACACGAAGGCTGCCGAGTTCGCCCACGTCGTCAAATCCGGGGGTGTCTATTATCTCTACAGGTCCAAGGGGGAGAAGTTCCATAGCCTTGTATACCGGGTCGGTGGTAGTGCCGGAAACGTCCGAGACTACTGCAAGTTCCTGCCCGGTGACAGCGTTCACAAGGCTGGATTTACCAGCGTTTCTCTGCCCAAAGAATCCTATGTGTACCCTCTCGCCGGAGGGAGTATCGTTAAGTCCCATAATTATTGCTCCTTATCATGGATTTCCGCTTCGTCAGCGGCACTTACATTATACCACACCTTTCTATCGAGTGCAACAATTTTAATGCGTAATGCGTAATTGCGCCCGGCTATTTCTGTACCGGAAATTCACTGCCGCAAATGACACCATTAATTATGCATTATTAAGTTGCAATGAATATGGTTTGTATAATATGCAGAGAAATGCGAATATTTGCAGGAAAAGTGAATATTTATTCAAACCCCCTTGACATTACGGGATTCAGGTGTATAATATAATTGTTAAGTAATTCCTGCCCTTTGCGGCATTTATTTTCAGGAGGTAATTATAATGGCTAAGGAAATCAAAAAGGTCGTTCTCGCTTACTCTGGCGGTCTTGACACTTCTATCATCATCCCGTGGCTCAAGGAGAACTACAACAACCCTGAGATCATCGCTGTATCCGGCGACGTTGGACAGGGTACTGAGCTGGACGGTCTGGAGGAGAAGGCTATCAAGACTGGCGCTTCCAAGCTGATCGTTGCTGACCTCAAGGAGGAGTTCATTCAGGAGTACGTTTACCCCACAGTTCAGGCTGGCGCTATCTATGAAAACAGATATATGCTGGGTACTTCTTTCGCTCGTCCTATCATTGCAAAGCGTATCGCTGAGATCGCTATCGCTGAGGGCGCTGACGCTATCTGCCACGGCTGCACAGGTAAGGGTAATGACCAGGTTCGTTTCGAGCTGGCTATCAAGGCTTTCGCTCCTGAAATGGCTATCATCGCTCCCTGGAGAGAGTGGAATATCAAGAGCCGTGACGAGGAGATCGACTACGCAGAGGCTCATAATATCCCTCTCAAGATAAGCCGTGAGACTAACTACTCCAAGGATAAGAACATCTGGCACCTTAGCCATGAGGGTCTTGATCTGGAAGATCCTGCTAACGAGCCTCAGTACGAGAAGCCCGGCTTCCTGGAAATGGGCGTATCTCCTATCGATGCTCCTGACAAGCCCACATATATCACTCTCCACTTCGAGAAGGGCGTTCCCACAATGCTCGACGGCAAGACTCTCAATGGCGTAGAGATGGTATCCGCTCTGAACAAGCTGGGCGGCGAGAACGGTATCGGTCTGGCTGATCTGGTTGAGAACCGTCTTGTTGGTATGAAGTCAAGAGGCGTTTACGAGACTCCCGGCGGTGCTATCCTGTACCACGCTCACGAAGTTCTGGAGACTATCTGCCTGGACAAGGAGACTGCACGCATCAAGCAGTACCTGAGCATCAAGTTCGCTGATATCGTATACAACGGTCAGTGGTACACACCTCTCCGTGAGGCTATGAGCGCATTCGTTTCCAAGACTCAGGAAAGAGTTACTGGTGACGTAAAGCTGAAGCTCTACAAGGGCAACATCATCAACGCTGGCGTAACTTCACCCTACACTCTCTACGATGAGGAAGTTGCTACATTCGATGAGGACGAGGTTTACAACCAGGCTGACGCTGCTGGCTTCATCAATCTGTTCGGTCTGCCGATCAAGGTTAAGGCTCAGCTTGACAAGAAGAGAGAGCAGAACAAGTAATTTACGGGGTTTGTCCGTAATTACCGATCAATAAAAATAACCAGGCAGGGGAGCCTTTCTCCTGCCTGATTCAATTATAATGCGTAATTCGTAATGCGTAATTGCACCCGACTATTTCTGTACCGGCGGTGTTGCCTTAACTACGCATTACGCATTACGAATTACGAATTAAATTAAGGAGGAACTGCTATGGCAGATATGATGTGGGCAGGAAGATTTTCAAAGCAGGTGGACGCTGGCGTAAATGCTTTCAATTCTTCTATCGCCTTTGACGGACGTATGTACCGCCACGATATTCAGGGCAGTATCGCCCACGCCACTATGCTGGGCGACTGCGGCATAATTACAAAGGAGGACAGTCTCTCTATTATTGAGGGTCTGAAGGGTATCCTCAGCGATATCGACTCCGGAAAGCTGGAACTCGACCCCAATGCCGAGGATATCCATATGTTCGTTGAGGCTGAACTTACAAAGCGCCTGGGCGACGTTGGAAAGAGACTGCATACCTCCCGTTCAAGAAACGACCAGGTCGCTGTTGACCTGAGACTTTACCTCCGTGACGAGGTAAAGGAGATAACCGCTCTTGTAAGGGAACTTATCACAACTATCATTTCCCTTGCAAAGAAGCATACCGAGACTATCATGCCCGGTTATACCCACCTCCAGAGGGCTCAGCCTATCACATTCGCTCATCACCTTATGGCGTATGTATGGATGCTCCTGCGTGACCTGGGCAGACTTGGCGATGCTGCAAAGCGTATGAACGAGTGTCCGCTTGGCTGCGGCGCTCTGGCTGGTACTACCTACCACACCGACCGCCAGCAGACCTCCGACCTGCTGGGCTTCGATAACCCCATGTACAACAGTCTCGACGGCGTTTCCGACAGAGACTACTGCATCGAACTGGGCTGCGCTCTGTCACTTCTGATGACCCACCTTTCACGCTTTTCCGAGGAAATTATCCTCTGGTGTTCATGGGAATTCAAGTTCATCGAACTGGACGACGCTTTCGCTACCGGTTCTTCCATAATGCCCCAGAAGAAAAACCCCGATGTTACTGAGCTTATCCGTGGCAAGACAGGCAGAGTGAACGGCGACCTTATGACACTTCTCACAATGATGAAGGGTCTGCCCCTGGCTTACAATAAGGATATGCAGGAGGACAAGGAGGCTATCTTCGACGCTGTTGATAATGTTAAGCTTTGTGTCCGCACATTCACTCCCATGCTGGCTACTATGCGTGTACTGGGCGATAATATGCGAAATGCGGCTGCAAGAGGCTTCATAAATGCTACAGACTGCGCTGACTACCTTGTTAAGAAGGGTATGCCATTCCGTGACGCTTACAAGATAACAGGTACTCTCGTTGCACAGTGCATCGAAAAGGGAGTTACCCTGGAAACTCTGCCCCTTGAGGACTACAAGGCTATGACCGACAACTTCGACGAGGACGTTTATGAGGCAATAAGCCTTGATACCTGCGTCCGTGAGAGAAAGTCAATGGGTGGTCCTGCACCGGAGAATGTTGAGAAACAGATAGCTCTGGCTGAGCAGAGACTTGCTTCACTTGGTAATTTATGAGCAAAAAGGAAATGATATTTACGCTTGGTCTGACCATGCTTATGAGTATCATCTGGATAACCGGCGAACTGGTCATGGGTCTTTGGATACCCGTGACCAGAAACGCCCACCTGATATGGCTGATAGGCATAGTTGTGGTCACACTTGTGGTGAATGTATGGCATTCCATGAAGAAGGACGAATCCGACCGCAAAGACCCTAAGCGTGAGAAGTATGAACGAAAGGTCAACAAGCGAAAATAATGCATAATATAATGCGTAATTCGTAATGCGTAATTAATGGTGTCACCTTATGGCGATGTATTTTGAAAATGAACATGGGACTGATTTTTCAGGTATCATGTGCGGCGGTAAACTGCCGATACAGAAATAGCTGGGCGCAATTACGCATTACGAATTACGAATTACGAATTACGCATTAACTAAAAACCAGGAGGTAATTTGGTATGTCAGAAAAGGTAAAGGTTTATATAGACGGTCAGGAAGGTACTACCGGACTGAAAATACTGGAGAGATTCCAGGGCAGAGATGATATCGAACTTATCCGCATCAGCGAGGACAAGCGCAAAGATCCCGCAGAGCGTGCAAGACTCATCAACAGCGCCGACTACGTTTTCCTCTGTCTGCCTGATGACGCTTCCAGAGAGGCTGTTTCCTTCGTGGATAACGACCATGTTCGCATCATCGATGCTTCCACCGCTCACCGCACTAACCCGGACTGGGCTTACGGTTTCCCGGAGCTTTCCGCTCAGCACCGTGCTAAGATAGAGAAGTCGAACCGTGTTGCCGTTCCCGGCTGCTATGCAAGCGGATTCAATGCTGTTGTATACCCGCTGGTAAGCCACGGCATTATCCCCGATGACTACCCGGTATTTGCCTACGCTACTTCCGGCTACAGCGGAGCAGGCAAGAAGGCTATCGCTGTTTATGAGAGCGAGGACAAGCCTTATGAGTTTAACAGCCCCCGCCAGTATGCACTTTCCCAGCAGCATAAGCACCTCCCTGAGATGCAGGCTGTTTCCGGTCTGAAGTTCCGCCCCATGTTCAATCCTATGGTTTGCGACTACTTCAGCGGTATGGTAGTAAGCGTGCCGATACAGACAAGAACCCTCCCCAAAAGCGTTACTGCGGCTGAGGTACACAAGATGTACGCTGAACACTACGCAGGCGCAAATATGGTAGAGGTAATGCCTCTTATGAGTGCTGACGAGCAGAAGGCGTTCTTCCTGGCTTCAAATACCCTCAGCGGCATCAACAAGATGCAGATATTCGTTTTCGGAAGCGACGAGCAGATACTTCTCTGCGCACGCCTGGATAATCTTGGAAAGGGCGCAAGCGGTGCGGCTGTACAGTGCCTTAACATAATGATGGGAATTGACGAGACTACCGGACTTGTTTAATGAGGTGATACTATGGGTGAGAAGAAAAAGCGGGATTATACCCTGCTGAAAGAGACACCTTTCTTTCTGGTAATGCTGGTTATGCTGCTGCTTTTTGTTGCCGGACTTCTCGGCAAATATATGGGCATCTCCATGCTTGTAGCCGGAAAACTTCTCAGTTGTGACAGCTTCACATGGGCATCAGTCATGATAATGTGTGCAGTTGTGCTTACCTACAGCGGTATGCGCCGCAAGGACGGAACGGTGAAGAAAGCGCCGTTTGTAGTGGCAGTTATACTCATGGTGCTTACGGCGTTTCCATTCATAAGCGGACTGGTAAGCGACCTGAAGGAGACTTCCGTCAGCGAGAATACAGTCATTGACGCTGACACCGATGCGCTGCTTACTGAGGTCACTTCCCATGATACAGCTTCTGACAAGGAACATACGCATATCAACGTGTATAAGATAACCGGTATCTTCGCCAAGAAGCTGGGTGAGATAGATGAGACTTACTACTCCATTAAGGCGCTTGAGGAAGGAAAGCTGGTATGTACATACAGCGACGACGCTTCCGTACTTATGATAGAGTGCGGGTATGGTACATTCGGCAATGATCGTGTCCAGCTTACTCCCGAATACGATACCGGAACACTTAAATATGAGTTTAAATTAAAATAAGTGAAGCCTGATAAATGCGTAATGCGTAATTAATGGTGTTCGCTTTGCTCACGTTATTAAGGCAACACCGCACAAAGACCGCCTGACGGCTTTGCGGCACATCTGCTTGCATATTTTCCGGCATCTTGCACACAAATTTCTTGACATACGTCAGTATGCCTGCGAAATTTATGCACAATCTGCCGAAAAATCTGACT